>NZ_JAUJQH010000020.1:0-128638 GCF_030482905.1 Burkholderia sp. AU45251
CAAGTGGACCGGCTCCCGGCACGATTGGAAGAGCGCGATGACCCAGTTTGCGCTGCTTTACCCGGAGCGATTCAACATCGGAATCTGAGTCTTAACCCGCCTCACACACAAGATTCCGGATACCTCCATTGGCGTTTCGCGCGCCGCATACAACTTTACTTCATCGCGCGACACTTCCTCAAAAACTCTACTTCGACACTAACCTGTTGCTGCCAACTTTTATCGATGGCCACCCACATCACCAGACATACGTCGCGCTGCTGCAGCGCCTTAAGCAAGCTTCCGCGCGAGCTGGAAATAAGTTACAACTGCTCACATACAGTGGTTACCTAAACGAGATTATCAGTCATAAGGCCGCTGCAATTTTGTACGCGAAAGAGGCCGGTGATAATTTCGAAGCGTTGGCGCGCAGTGATGCGTTATACCATGGTCCCGGCAACATCAATGTATTCGTCGGAGCTTACGTAAACTCCGTGGAGAACGGTCATCCACGGGGGTTTGATGCCTTCTTAAAGCGCGTCGCTCCGTATGCCACTGAGACCGAACTGAGGCGGTGGATTGAGAAACAAGGCTTTGTTGTTGTGGCATCGGTGAAAAACGGCTTTTATGGAAAACTGTATCCGATGCTTGAACAGCGCAACGCAACTCGTCTTTCCAACGGAAAGCAACCGATCCTTGTTGAGCACGATGCGTTGCAGTTGAGCCTGTTAGATGCTGATCACCAAAAAGGACAACGAGCGCTTTTCATAACTGCTGATCGCCAGCTTTACGAGGACTTAGCTGGATCCTCGTTTAGGCACTTGACCGAATTCATGGTCAGCCATATTGGAATCGTCCAATTTGTTGATCTCTTGATCGGCCTGAAAAGTGACGACCGGACGTTGGGTGAGCTGCTTTGGAGCAACAAAATTTCAGAAAAGGCACAGCGCATTCGATCCTATTTGACTGTCGAGGCTTTGAGCAAGTATGACGCAGCGATGGCCATGGACTTGCATGCTGTGGTCGAGGCCCAGTCCGAAGACATCGCAAAACGACTGGAGCGGCAGGGTGCTGATCTGGAGTCTCATGACCCAGCCCAACGGGTCAAGGCGCTCAAATCATTGGGCACGCTTGAGGCAAATTTCTTTGCGGATATTAGTCAACGCATATCCAAGAAAAAGCGCTGATCTCCGGGAGGTACTTTTCGATCTGATTCCGGCGCGATAGATAATTCAGCCACGTTCTTCGAGGCGCTGCTATCCCACGCACGTAGCGTGTTGTGTCAGCGGCGGATTTGCTCGGATAGTCGTCGTATGGACGACATTCAACACCCCAACGATTTCCCGACGTTGACCAACGAGCAGATTTGCGAGCTGGCTGCGGCGGTGTGTGACGATTTCGGCGGCGACCTCCCGCGAGCAGCTTTCACGGAGACACTGCGGTTGCTTCTCGAAGACGTTCCAGGATTCGAGGCAGGCAAGGTGGACGAGAGGCTCATTGAGTCGGCGTGGGGGACGTACAGCGGTCGTCCGCCCAATTCCTGAGATTTCTACTCGCGCACCAGTTCAGCCACCTTTCCGTAGAGAGTTTCTCGGTACGCACGAGCATTTTCCGAGAAGTGGAGCTGTCGATGGCAGTTTGGGCAAACGGCTACCGCGTTCGTTGGCGTATCCGATCCGTCGTCCGCAAGTCTGCGGAGATGATGGACCTCCAAAAATGGGAAGCCGTCTGCCCCGATGAACGGGGCCGGTTGATTGCAAGCCTCGCATGTCCCATTTGCTCGCTCCAGCACCCATGCTTTGACCTGCGGATCCCGTACGACGCTGGTCGTGGTTGATGTAGTCTTTCGGGGTGTTTTGCTTCCTGCGGGGCGTTGCTTCAGCGTCTTGCGAAGCTTGGCGACCGTAGCTGCTTCGGTAGCCCTCGCCGATTCGCGGCGGCCTTCCAGTTCGCAGATGAGCGTTTCTATCTGCTCAGTGACTCTCACTCCAACGTTCTTTGCCGGCGGGAGGCCGGGTATCCAGTCCCGTCCCATGAGAGCTAAGACATGGGAGATGTTCTGCATCCGGTATTCGCACGACTTCTCGGACCGGCCAATTCTCGCGGAGAGGTCTCGATAGACCTGCTTCTTTACAACGGATTGCCCGTTCCGGAGCCGACGTGCCATGTCGAGATACGCGACGACGGAGGCTCTCAATTCTGGTTCGGACCAATCCGATTCAAGTCGATTTTCTTCGTCGATCCTTCTCGCCCAGTCTTGCATCAGAAGCAGACACGTCGCTTCGTCCTGGACCCAAAGATACGAACCGCTGTAGTCACTATTGACCTGCAATAGATTCGGGTCACACCCATGTTGCAGAGCGAACTCGGCCTTATCGAAGTTCGGGGGAGCCTTGGCGCGATTCTTCTCGAACCGGTACAAGCAAGCATAAGGGGGGTTATGCCCCCAGAGATCCTCGTGCATATTCCCGACGTGCACGCCGCGCCAAGTGATACGCAGAGTCTTTCTCTGGTCATTCGGACCCTGCGTCGTGGGAGCGATAGTAAAGCCGGCAGCTTCCAGCGCATGGATGGCGCTCAGTGCGAACGCGTTCGGCGGGTTGCCCGTATAGTTTGAAAGATCAGGCATGGGAACAATATGATCCGAGTGAATGCAACGTTTGTCGCTGCAAGACTTGATTGTTACTTGCGCCGCTTGCTCTTGGCCGGATGCTTGGCCCTCAGCATGTCGGCGAACTGCTGAACGAAATTCACGACGAGTTCCCGCTCGTCGCTATCCAGTCCATCGAGCGCGTCCGCAATCATCGCCAGTTGGTCATCCGGTCGCTTCGATCCGCGCTGCAACAACTGGTCTACCGAGCAGTTGAGTGCGTCACTAAGCTGCTGGAGCCGATGCAAAGTCGGCACACGAGTGCCACGCTCCCATCGGCTGACCGCTTCCTGTTCCAGGTCGATCATCTCCGCGAGCTTCGCCTGTGTCAGACCGCGTGCGCGTCGTTGTTCGGCAATGGCAGTTCCGACACGAGCGGCAAGCAATGCGTCTTGAGCGTCTTCGGTCGGGGAGGCAGGGCTGGTAGTCATAGGACGATATGGTCGTCTTCATTCCGATTGTGATGAACAACCATATTGGAATGTTATATTCCAATATGGTTGAATTTGTCGAGGGGTTGACGTATCGTGCGGAGATGCCTGAGCGGTCGGGGATAACAACGAACGCTCTCGGGCAAGGGCCAATCCAGAAAAATCAACGACCTATGACCACAAACGATCCTCTTTCCCGGTTTCACGCCTTCATGACCGCCTATGAGGGATGTCGAGCGTCGGCGCTCGCGAGCGCGTTGCAGATGACGCCGATGGCGGCCAGAGCACTCGGACTGATCAATGCATTTCCGGGCATGACCCTGCACGAACTGAGTTGTGTTCTCGGCGGCAGCCAAGGGCAAGTAATCGGCGCGGCATTCGACCTAAAGCACTTCGGCTACATCGACATCACCGAGGAGCAGAATGACAATCGGCGGTGTGTACTTCGACCGATCCGGGATCGGATGTTCGGCTTCGATGGGTACCAGCGGCTCGTGAGTAATCTTGCGAGCGACGCAGGAATCGCCGAACGCTTGGAGGCGTTGCTACCGCTGTATCAGGACGTTTTGATGAAAGCTTTGGAAGAGTTGCAGGGTGATGCGCAGAGCGTCCAATATCAGGCGCAACGGCGGATACTGGCGCGGGTCGCGTAATCGCGTGCTGAGATTTCGAACATGGAATTCGAGAGATTGTTCGAAGGGAACGTATGCCGGCGATTTCCTGAATGCGTTGGCGAGGATGGATCAGGGCATTGAGACCTTGCGACAAGGTGCCGACAAGCGATCGGCCTACGATGCGCTCATAGCGGGTAGCGAGAAAGGGGGCGAGCTGTTGTTCGGGCGGAGTGCACACGAGGTCGGTCGAACATACGACCCGTTTTTCCACGCGCTTGGCGTGAGGGATACGCGATTCTCGGATTTCGAATATGCAACGGGGTATGCGGAAGGGGCGTGGATTGAAGAGTTGAGCTGTCAGGCGCTCAAGTGCACGGTCGGGCTCGATTTTTCCGAATACCTTGCCTATGGCAAGCGTGCCGACGGCGGCACGCGTGTGTTCAAGCACTGGACGTATGAATCGTTGTTCCAGGATCCGTTTTTTCCTGCATGGCGATATTGGCCGCCCGGTCGCCGCTACCCCGCAGAACTTCCTCCTTGTCCGCCCAGGAACGAATCCGGTGCCGGCGAGGTTTGCAGCGATCAGGCGATTCCTGTCGAGGGTATCTGGGAACCATGGTTTCCGGCCGGCAAGGTCGGCTGTCCGAGCTACTTCCTCGAAGGCAGTATTGCCCACAAGTACCTGCTGGAAGGGTCCAACGACGAGCAGGTGGTGCGCTGGCGGCTGCTGTGGGAAGACACGCGATACCGGGATGGCAGCATTCCGGCGGAGGAGGGAACTTACGTCCCCGAACCTGTCACGTTGTCGCCCCTCGATCAAGCTGCGGTAGCCGATGCTGGCAAGCAATCGACGAACGAACAGGTTCCATGATGTTGAATATTTTGACCATGACCGCCGAGCAGGAACAGGATGCGCGCGCCAAGGCGTTTTATCTGCTCAAGAAATGGACGAGTTTCACGTTCCTGGAATACGCCGTTGGACTCTATCGGGATTTTCTCGGCGCGTACGCAAGACAACTGGACACACCGAGCCCGAATCAGGTGGAACTTGAGGAGGCCTACAGGCATGACTTCCAGGGGGCGCTGGTGCAAATGGATCTGGGCATCGATGCATTGCGCCGGGGTCTCGACAAACGAGCGGCATACGACGCGCTGATGACAGGAAGCCAGCAAGCTGGCGACCTGTTGTTTGGACGGAGTGCGCTTGAAATCGGTCGTAAATACGATCCGTTTTTTCATTCACTGGGACTGAAGGACACCAGCTTTGCGGACCCGGTGTATGCCACGGGGTTCGCGGAGGGCGTGTGGATCGAGAGATTGATCGGCTACGCGCTCAAGTGCACGGTCGGATTCGGTTTTACCGGGATGCTTGCATACGGAACACGTGCGGATGGCGGGACCCGCGTTTTTGAGCACTGGACCTATGAATCCATGTTCGAACAGGCGCCTCTTCCGGCTTGGCGGTATTGGCCACCCGGTCGCAGCTATCCCGCATCGCTTCCTCCCTGTCCCCCCAGGAACGAATCCGGCAGCGGCGAGGTTTGCAGCGATCAGGCGATTCCTGTCGAGGGTATCTGGGAACCTTGGTTTCCGGCCGGCAAAGTCGGCTGTCCGAGTTACTTCCTCAAAGACAGTATTGCCCACAAGTACCTGCTGGAAGGGTCCAACGACGAACAGGTGGTGCGCTGGCGGCTGCTGTGGGAAGACAAGCGTTACCGGGATGGCAGCATTCCGGCGGAGGAGGAAACTTACTTCCCCAAGGCTGTCGCGTAACCGCGGCTACGGGTCCTGCCCGGAGAGCCTGGTCCGCGCACCGGTTACGCGCAAAGCCCGGCCGTGAAAGATCCGGTTTATGTCGCGGCCGGAGCGTCCATGCCGGGGCCGCACCGCGCAGCGTGGGGGATGGTCATTCGGCATTGCGGCGATCCTAAACCGGACCATTGAATCGCGGCCGAGGCGGAGTGCCCGCATGCAAGCCCGTGTCGAAAATAGACGAGTCCGCGTCGGAAGCATACAAGTCCCCGCCACGCTTTCGAACTAACGTGACAGGCCTCTCTTACACGATCGTTAGTCTGGAGCCGACATGTCCGATTTCATCACCGTCTTGCGCGAAACCTGCCCGACCCCCGTCCTTGACGCGACCAAGTGGAAGCGCATCGGCGGCGATCCGCACACCGTGAACCTGAACGCTTACCTCTCGAAGGACGGCAGCAAGATCATGGGCACCTGGATCTGCACGCCGGGCAAGTTCGAGGTGAACTACGAGAAATGGGAGTACTGCCACTTCCTCGACGGCTACTGCATCATCACGCCGGAAGGCGAGGAGGCGGTGCACCTCAAAGCCGGCGACGTGTTCGTAATCGAACCCGGGATGAAAGGGACGTGGGAAGTGGTGGAAACGGTGCGCAAGTACTTCGTGTTCGCCTGAGTGAGTGGATCGGATCGGCCTGAGCAAATGGCGCCGGTCGTCCCGACACGTTGAGCCGCACCCTTCAGCCGATACCATCGAACGGGGATGGCTGCCGGGATGACCCGCGGCGGATTCCGGCTCAATAAAACTCGTTCCGGTTCGGAAACAGCTCGCCGAGCGTGGTCGCGTGCCCGGCCGGTTCCGCTATCCCGCCAATCGCGCCGGGTGCCTGACGCTCGCGATACGCGCTCGGCGACATCCCGTACGCGCGCCGAAACTCGCGCCCGAGATGTGACGCATCGGCAAATCCGCAGGCGGCCGCGATTTCGGAAATGTTCTTGTCCAGATGCGTCAGCATCCATGCGGCCGTGCGAATCCGGATGGCCCGGTAGCACGCTGCCGGCCCGCTGCCGGTCGCTTCCCTGAACAGCCGTTCCAGCTGTCTCGACGAGACGTCCAGCCGTCGCGCCAGCTCGTCGATCGTAATCGAGTGGCTGATGTGTTGTTCCATCAGCAGGATCGCGCGCTTCACCTTCGGATGCGCGTTGGGTGCGACGCCGGGCGGATGCGGTTGCGGCGCGCTGACCGTTTCGCGCCCGTCTACCAGCAGGATCCGGAGCGCCTTGTAGACGATCGACGGCTCGATGTGCCGCACCAGGATCGCGGCCGCGACGTCAATCGACGCGCGTCCGCCGGAGCAGGTCACGCGCCGGCCGTCCACCACGTAGAGGCGATCGGACACCACGAGCTTCGCGTCGACGGACGGAAACCGCTCGATGAAATCCCAGTAGTGAAACCAGCTGACGCAGATCCGGTGTCCGGCCATCACGCCCGCACGTGTCAGCGCGAACGCGCCCGTGCAGATGCCGACCAGCATCGCACCGGTCGATGCAGCCGCGCGAATGAATTCGAGCGTGGCCGCGTCGAGTTCCGAGCGGGCATGCAGGAGCCCGCCCACGACGACCACGTAGTCGTATTCCTGACGCGCGTTCAACGACTCCCACGCCGGGATCTGGATCCCGCAGCTGGCGCGAACGGGGGCGGCCATGTCGCCGAGGATCGTCCACGACAGTCTGACCGGACGGCTGTTGTCGCCTTCGTCGGCCGCGAGCCGCAGCACGTCGATCATGCCCGAGAACGCCGTCAGCGTGAAATTCGGCAACAGGACGAAGCCGAACCGGATACGTGCCGGCGTGTCGGGTTCCGGCGGGCTTGCGACAGGCGCTGCATGACTCATGATGATGCGCGAATAAGGCAGCTGCTCGCGCAGATGCGAAACAAGGAGGGCCGGCGCGATGCTCGGCGAATCGCCCCGGTGGGCAACGTGGGCCGCAGCGCCGGGTTGCCGTGCGGATGGACGTCGTGAACGACGCGGCCGGGATATCGCCGGCCGGGTCGAGTCGGAAACATCGCCGCGGCATGGCAGTCGTCGGCGCAGGGCGCCACGCACCCGAAACTCGCGAAGCCCGATGCGACCGACTCGCCGGTAGCGGCAACCGCGCGCCTGCCTGCGCGCGTCGATGTGTCCTCAGGCCGACGACACGCCGCGGCGGCTGAGGCTCGACTGCGCATCGCGGCTGCGCTGGTTGAGCCACGCGGCGATCAGCACGAGCCCGGCGAGCACGCCGGTTGCCGCGACTTCCATCCGGTGGCCGTCGAGGAACAGCATCGTGACGAGCGTCCCGCAGATGAACACGATGACTGCCCACGTGAGCCACGGGAACATCCACATCCGCAGCGTCAGCGCCGAACCGCTCACGTCGAGCATGCGGCGCATCCGCAGTTGCGACACCGCGATCACCAGATATACGAGCAGCGCGATCGCGCCGGACGTCGCGATCAGCACGTTGAACACCTGTTCCGGTACCACGTAGTTCGCGATCACGGTCAGGAAGCCGAAGGCAGTTGACGCGAGCACGGCCGCGCGCGGCGTGCCGGTCGAATCGGTACGATGCAGGAACGCCGGTGCATCCTTGCGCTTCGACAGCGAGAACAGCATTCGCGACGCGGTGTACAGCGCCGAGTTCAGGCAGCTCGCGACCGACACGAGCACGATCACGTCGATGATCGCTTTCGCATGCGGGACGCCAAGCAGTTCCATCACGCGCTGGTACGAGCCGTGTACCGGCAGCAGCGGGTCGTTCCACGGCACGATCGCGGTGACGAACAGGATCGAGCCGAGATAGAACAGCGAGATGCGCCAGATCACCGAATTCGTCGCGCGCACGATCTGCCGCTCCGGATGCTCGGATTCGGCCGCGGCGATCGTCACGATCTCGGTGCCGACGAACGAGAACATCGTCATCAGCATGCCGGCGAACACCGCGCCGATCCCGTTCGGCATGAACCCGCCGTGCGTGACCAGGTTCGAGAAGCCCGACGCGTGGCCGCCCGGCAGCAGCCCGAATACGGCCGCACCGCCGATCGCGATGAACACGGCGATCGCGACGACCTTGATCAGCGCGAACCAGAATTCGAACTCGCCGTAGTTCTTGACGGAGAACAGGTTGGTCACCGTCAGCAGCAGCGTGACGCCGAGCGCAAAAATCCACGTCGCGATACCCGGGAACCACGCGTTGAGGATGGTGGCCGCCGCCGTCGCCTCGATCGGGATCACGAGCACCCAGAACCACCAGTACAGCCAGCCGATCGTGAAGCCGGCCCAATGGCCGATCGCGCGATCGGCATAGGTGGAGAACGAGCCGCTGTCCGGATGGGCGACGGCCATCTCGCCGAGCATGCGCATCACGAGGACGACGAGCGCGCCCGTCAGTGCATAGGCGATCAACGCTGCCGGTCCCGCTGCCGCGATCGCGTGGCCGGAGCCGACGAACAGGCCTGCGCCGATCACGCCCGCGATCGACAGCATTGTGACGTGGCGTGGCTTCAGGCCTGTCGCCAGGCCCGTATGACTACCATTCATGTCGTCCTCCAATCCCTGTTTCCAGTATCTGGTTTGTTGTTCAATGAGCTGCACGTTGCAGGGAGCCATCGCGGCGTTTCCGCATGCGTTGGCCTGCCTGACGACATGTATCTTCTCGGCACAAAACCACGCGATCTAGAAAATATCCGACCGCAACCCATAACAAATGCGACGCGCGGTTGATCGGCGGCGACACTTTTCGTGTGTGATGCCGATGGAAGCGGCGATGCCCCGGGGCAAACGCGGATTGCGGGACGCGATCGGATATCGGCAGGCGCCGCCGATATCGGGCGCGGATGACATCGCAGTACGCGTGGAACGCGTGACGGAGAATGAGTCCGTACGCCGATGTGGCGCGGCGCGATTCGGGCGCTGCCAATCGGGTCGCATGACGGTCGCGAGCCTGCAAGGCATCGCGCAAGCACCTATGATGCAGCGATCCGCCCGTCGCGCCGGCCACCATGCATGCATGACCTGCGAACACCGAACGTATTTCCGGAACCCCGACCATGCGCATCACCGCGATCCACGAACGAGCGATTCCCGT
This sequence comes from Burkholderia sp. AU45251, assembly GCF_030482905.1. Classification (NCBI taxonomy): domain Bacteria; kingdom Pseudomonadati; phylum Pseudomonadota; class Betaproteobacteria; order Burkholderiales; family Burkholderiaceae; genus Burkholderia; species Burkholderia sp. AU45251. The sequence continues at coordinate 9,555 of NZ_JAUJQH010000020.1, forward strand.
GTCCCGCTATGCCGATCCGGCGATCGCGTCCGGCGGCCTGACGACGAGTGTGGTCGCGGTCGTCACCGACGTCGTGCGCGACGGCCGTCCCGTGACGGGCTACGGCTACGCATCGGTCGGCCGTTTCGCGCAGGGCGGCCTGATTCGCGAACGGTTCGCGCCACGCCTGCTGGCCGCCGCCGACACGCTCGCGGACGAAGCGGGCACGAACCTCGATCCGTTCCGCGCATGGCGCGCGATGATGGCCGGTGAAAAACCGGGCGGGCACGGCGAACGATGCGTCGCAGTCGGCACGCTCGACATGGCGATCTGGGATGCTGCCGCGAAAATCGCACACTTGCCGCTCCATCGCTTGCTCGCCGACCGGCTTGGCCGCACGGCAGCACCACGCGTGCGCGTCTATGCAGGCGGCGGCTACCGCTATCCGCATGACGACCTCACGCGTCTGTCGGACGAGATGCGCCGCATCGCCGATCTCGGCTACACGCACGCGAAGATCAAGATCGGCGGCGAGGATCTCGACCAGGACCGCAGGCGTATCGAAGCTGCGGCCACGCAACTGGCGGACAGTTCGCATCTCGCGGTCGACGCGATGAACACGTACGACGCGACGACCGTCGACGCGGCCGCCGCGATGCTCGCACCGTTCGACCTCTGGTGGTTCGAGGACATCTGCGATCCGCACGACCTGCCGCTCCAGGCGGATCTCGCCACGCGCTACGCACCGCCGATCGCGGCCGGCGAGGCGCTGTTCTCGCTCGCGGAAGCGAAGCTGTTCGACCGCTACGGCGGTTTGCGTCCGGAACGCGACGTGCTGGTGTTCGATCCGGTGCATTGCTACGGGCTGCCGAGCTATCTGCAGATCGTCGACCACTTCGCATCGCGCGGCTGGCGGCGCGACGCATTCTGGCCGCACGGCGGCCACCTGTTCTCGCTGCATGTCGTCGCGGCGCTCGGGCTTGGTGGGGCGGAAGTCAATCCGTTCGCGTTCCATCCGTTCAGCGGACTGGCCGATGGCGTGAGTGTCGACGCCGGATACGCCCCTGTACCGCAAGCACCGGGCGTCGGCTTCGAGCTCCATGCCGGCGCACACGACGTGTTTCGCACGTTATCGAGCCGCTGACGCCTGAAGCGCGTCGATCGCGAAACGCACCGCGAAGCCGAGCATCATCGCGGCGACGAAGCAATCGAGCACGCGCCATGCCAGCACGTGTGCGAACCACGCGCGGCACGCGCGTGCGCCATAGGCGAGCAGGAGGAACCACGCGAGCGAAGCCGTCATCGCGCCGATCGCAAACGGCGCGCGTGCGGCGGGCGCGTGGCTCACGATCACGGTGCCGAGCAGCAGCACGGTGTCGATCCACGCATACGGATTGAGCAATGAGACGGCGGCGGTCGCGAGCACCGTGCGCGACCGCGTGGGTTCGCTGCCCGAGCGTGGTCCATCGACGTGCTCTGGCTGTCGCCGCCGGATCGCGGAGCGCAGGGCGAGCAGGCCATAGCCGGCGAGATACGCGATGCCGGCCCACAACGCGGCCGATACCACGCCGGGATGCTGCGACAGCAACGACGACAACCCGTGCGCGCCGAGGGCGATCAGCAGCGCGTCGCTGCCGGCGCAGACGAGGGCGATGGAGAGCAGATGGGGGCTCGAGATCGAGCGCTTGATGACGAATGCGTCCTTGGGGCCGACCGACGTGAACAGGGCGGCGCCAAGCAGCAGGCCTTCGGCGAAGGCAGAGGTGTCGAGCACGAGCGGGCCGACAACCTCTTAAGCTGAACCGGTGATGGTTACGATGAACGAAACGTTAAGGGGCGCCCGGGGGTGTTGTCAATGCCCCGCCAGGCGCCCATACGCCGATGACCGGCCCGACGCCGGTCAGTGCGTGGCCGCTTCGCCGAGGTTGAGCGCAACGAGCGCACAGACGGTCAGCGCGACGCCGGCGAGCTTCAGCGACGACACCGATTCATCGAAGCAGAGGATGCCGATCACGGCCGTGGCCGCGGTGCTGGCGGCGGCCCAGCTTGCATACGCGAGCCCCATTTCGAGGCGCTTCGTCGCGAGCGCCATCAGCCACACCGCGCAGGCATAACAGACGACGGTGAGCGCGGAGGGGAGCGGGCGGGAAAAGCCGGCCGACAATTTCAGGCCGACGGAGCCGAGCACTTCGGCGAGGACACTGACGCCCAGCAGAAGCCAGGCAGACTGGAGCGGGGACACGAACGGCCTCCTTCCCCCGACGCTTATACCGAGCGGCGAGGAGAAGTGGCGGTGTCAGCGGTACCCAGGATGAACGGAGCTTAGTACGCGCGGCGGCCCGGCACAAGGCACGCAGCGTGCCCGTTACTTGCCGTCGGTCTGTCCGGACGCCCACTCGGGCCGCTGCCCGAGCGCGTCGAACAGCCGAACGATCTCGGCTTTCACTTTCTGCACCGCGTTGCTGACGAGCGCCGTATCGTGCCAGCACAGCGACAGGTCGCGCGCGAACAGCCGATGCGCGACCGTCGACAGCTTGAGCTTGCGCTCCTCGATCTCGACGTGCGCGGCCGTCCACGGCAGGATCGTCACGCCGAGCTGCGCCATCACGGCCGCGAACAGCAGCCCGGTCGAGCTCGCCTCGAAGCTGATCTCGTACGACAGCCCGGCCTCGCGCATCGCCCAGTCGACCCGGTTGCGGATCGTGTTCGGCGCGCTCGGCAGCACGAGCGGCATCCGCGCGATCGCGTCGAGCGGCACGGGATCGTCCGGCACCTGGAACCCGGGCCACGTGATCAGGTACAGCGTCTCCGTCAGCAGCCGGTGGATCGCGATGCCACGCGTGTCGACCGCGTCGACGACGATCGCGAGATCGAGCCGTGCGCGTTCGAGCAGCGTGTCGAGATCGGCGCTCGGCGCCTCGATCAGCTCCAGCATGATGCCCGGGTAGCGGTCGCGCACTGCGCGTGCGAGCGGAATGGCCAGCACGCGCGCGGTGCTCGACGGCATCCCGACCGTCACGCGGCCCTGTGGCGTGTCGGCGTCGCGGCGCAGCAGTTCGCGCGTGCCGTCGGCCTGGCGCAGCAGGTCGAGCGCGTGCTGATACAGCGTGCGGCCGGCGGCGGTGGGCGCGACGCCGCGCACGCTGCGTTCAAGCAACTGCATCCCGAGATCCTGTTCGAGATTGCGCATCTGCTGGCTGACCGCCGGCTGCGCGACATGCAGCGCCTCGCTCGCATGCGTGACGTTGCCGCATTCGACGACCTTCACGAAATAGCGCAACTGCCTCAAGTCCATCGCCGCCGCCTCCCGATTCGAGCCATAAGCCAATCCGATCGAGCAAGATGAATATCATATTTTTCCCCGATCGATGGGGTTTCTATACTCGTCTCACAAAAGAGCCAGCCTCCCGGCCATCCCGGACCGGACGCGGCAAAAGCGCCGGCCCCGCCGGCAAGGAGACGAAGATGTTCAAGGCGATCGACGCGCCGGCGGCCGGCGCGAAGCCGCGGCGCACGCCGCTCACGCGCGAGCAGGTCAAGGGCTTCTGGGCCGTGTATGCGGGCTGGGTGCTCGACGGCGTGGATTCGGTGATCTACGCGCTTGTGCTGATTCCCGCACTGACCGAACTGCTGCCGGCGTCCGGCATCGCGGCGACGCCCGCGAATCTCGGGATGTACGGTTCGATCCTGTTCGCGCTGTTCCTGATCGGCTGGGGGCTGTCGTTCATCTGGGGGCCGCTCGCCGACCGCTTCGGCCGCGTGCGTACGCTCGCCGCGAGCATCCTGATCTACTCGGTGTTCACCGGCGCGGCCGCGTTCGTGCACGACGTGTGGGCGTTGGCCGCGTGCCGGCTGATCGCCGGGATCGGCGTCGGCGGCGAATGGGCGCTTGCGGGCACCTACGTCGCCGAGAGCTGGCCGGAAGACCGCCGCAAGATGGGCGCCGGCTACCTGCAGACGGGCTACTACTTCGGTTTCTTCATCGCGGCGTGCCTGAACTACACGATCGGTGCGACCTACGGCTGGCGCGCGATGTTCCTGTGCGGCCTCGCGCCCGCGCTGCTCGCGGTGTTCACCGTGATGCGCGTGAAGGAGCCGGGGCAGTGGCGCCGGCACGATGCACGCGATGGCGACGTGGCCGACGCGCGGCGCGCGCATCCGCTGCGCGAGATCTTCGCGCCGGCCTTCCTGCGCCGCACGCTGACGAGCGCGAGCCTCGTCGGCGTCGCGATCGTCGGACTGTGGGCCGGCTCCGTCTACGAGGCGAGCGCGGTCAGCACGCTGGCGGCGCGCGCGGGCATCGATCACATCGGCGCACTGCGGCTCGCGTCGGTCGGCGCGGCGATCCTGTCGTGCGCGACGATCGCCGGCTGCCTGGTGGCGCCGTGGCTCTCCGAGCGGCTCGGCCGGCGCACCGCGCTCGGCGTGTATTTCGCGGGCATGGCCGCATCGATCGTGTTCGCGTTCGGCTGGGCGTTCTATCAGCCGAACGGGCTCGCGGCGTTCATGGTGTCGCTCGCGTTCCTCGGTTTCTTCGGCGGCAATTTCGCGATCTTCTCGCTGTGGCTGCCCGAGCAGTACCCGACGCGTGTGCGCGCCACCGCGTTCGCGTTCAACGCGTCGGTCGGCCGCTTCATCGGCGCAGGCGTGAACTTCCTGCTCGGCGCCGCGATTCACGGCTACGGATCGCTCGGCGTGCCGGTCGCATGGACCGCGGCCGTATTCGGGCTCGGCATCCTGATCCTGCCGTTCGCGGTCGAAACGCGTCACCAGACGCTGCCCGAATGAGCGCTGCGCCGCGATCGTTCGGAAACGAGCCACACCCAGTCATCAATATCAGGAGTCCGGAATGCAGGCATTACAAGGAATCAAGGTCGTCGATTTGAGCCGCGCGCTGTCGGGGCCGTTCTGCTCGATGGTGCTCGCCGATCTTGGCGCCGACGTGATCAAGGTCGAGTCGGGGCCGCACGGCGACATGAGCCGCGCATGGGGGCCGTTCGATCGCGGCGTGAGCACGTACTACCTGTCCTGCAACCGCAACAAGCGCGGCATCTGCGTCGATTTCCGGCAGCCGGCCGGCCTCGACGTCGTGCGTCGGCTGATCGCGCAGGCCGACGTCGTGATCGAGAATTTCAAGGCCGGCACGATGGACGCGATGGGGCTCGGCTACGCCGCGCTGAGCGCGCGCGATCCGCGGCTCGTGATGGGCAGCGTCACCGCGTTCGGCCCGCGCGGCCCGTTGCGCGACTGGCCCGGCTTCGACCAGATCGCGCAGGGCTATGCGGGGCTGATGAGCCTCACCGGTTTTCCCGACGGCGAGCCGACCCGCACGGGCACCGCGATCGGCGATCTCAGCTCGGGAATGTGGGTCGCGACCGGCGTGATGGCCGCGCTGTACGAGCGCGAGCGCACGGGGCGCGGCCAGCATGTCGGCACGTCGCTGCTCGAAAGCCTCGTTTCGCTGCTGAGCGTGCACGGGCAACGCTACCTGAGCCTCGGCGACGTGCCGCGCCGTACCGGCAATGCGCATGCGGTGATCGCGCCGTACGGCGTGTTCGAGACCGCTGACGGGCCGCTCAACCTCGCACCGATCACGACCGACATGTGGCTGCGGCTGTGCCAGTTGCTGGACCTGCCCGAACTGCCGAACGATCCGCGCTTCTCGACCAACGACGCGCGCGTCGCGCACCGCGACGAACTGAAAGCGTTGCTCGAGAGCCGGCTGCGCACGCGCGGCAAGCGCGAATGGACGCAGCGTTTCGTCGACGTCGGGCTGCCGGCCGGGCCGATCAACACGCTCGACGAAGTGTTCGACGATCCGCAGCTCGCGCATTGCGGGCTGGTCGAGCCGGTTGCGCATCCGACGCTCGGCACGCTGCGCCAGGTCGTCACGCCGCTCGGCGGGATGGGGGGCGAGATGCCGGCGCCGCGCACGCGCCATGCGCCGCCGCTGCTCGGCGAGCATACGGTCGACGTGCTGCGCGAAGCGGGCTACAGCGACGACGCGATCGACGCGCTGCTGGCCGGGCGTGCGATCTTCCAGGCGGAAGCGGTGGCGGAGGTCGTGCAATGAGCGATACGACGAAACACGAAGGGGCGTCGAACGTGACGGTCGACATGATCGGCGAGCGGATCGCGCGCGTACGGTTCGCGAATCCGGCGCGACGGCATGCGCTCGACGCGCCATTGCTCGATGCGCTCGTCGCGCGCCTCGATGCGCTGGCCGAACATCGTCCGCCACCGGTCGTGATCCTGTCGAACGACGGCAGCGGCGACGTGTGGAGCGCGGGGCACGACCTGCGCGAACTGGCCGACGATCGCGATCCGCTCGCGTATGGCAAGCCGCTCGAACGGGCGCTGCGGCGCGTGCGCACCTACCCGGGCGCGGTGATCGCAGCGGTGGCGGGTTCGGCGTGGGGCGGGGCGGTCGATCTCGTGATGAGTTGCGACCTGGTGGTCGCGGCGCGCGACGCGCGTTTCGCGATGACGCCCGCGAACATCGGCCTGCCGTATTCGACGAGCGGCCTGCTGCGCTTCTACGACAACCTGCCGATCCACGTGCTGAAGGAGATGTTCTTCTGCGCGCAACCGCTCGATGCGGAGCGCGCCGCGCATCACGGGCTCGTGAACCGGCTGGCCGACGCGGGCGGTGTCGACGATGCGGCGCTCGACGTCGCGCGCACGATCGCCGCGAAGGCGCCGCTCGCGGTGTACGCGGTGAAGGAACAGTTGAGGGTGCTGCAGGACGCACGGCCGTTGCCGGCCGACGCGTTCGAACGGATTGCCGAGCTGCGCCGGCAAGCGTGCGAAGGCGCGGACTTCGACGAAGGGCTGCGCGCGTTTGCGGAGCGACGCACGCCGGTGTTTCGCGGCGTCTAGGCGACGTGTTGCGCGAGCCGGGCGCGCATGCGACGCGAGCGCGCGGACGCGCTCGCGTCGCTGCGAGGGTATCGGCTGTGTCGTTCGTAGCCGCCCGCGCGTGCTGCGTCGCCGCGCGTCACATGCCGAGTGCGTGCACGCCGACGAGCAGCAGCGCGCCGATCGCGATCAGCAGCAGTGCATGAACGCGCGTATACATCACGCACAGCGTCGACGCGACCGCGATCGCGCGCGCGGCCCAGCCGCCGTCGAGCGCCTGCAGCAGCACCCACGCCGACGCGAGGATCATGCCGGCCGCGACCGGGCGCAGGCCGGCCTCGAGCGCGATCTGCCAGCGCGCGCCCTGGTGCCGCCGCCACAGATGCGCGACGCCGTAGATCAGGAACGCGGTCGGGCCGAACAGCGCGAGCGTCGCGATCACCGCGCCCCAGAAGCCGGCCACCTGCCAGCCGATCAGCGTCGCCAGCAGCGAGCCGGGGCCCGGCGCCATCCGCGCGATCGCGAAGTCGTTCACGAATTGCGTGGCGGTCATCCAGTGATGCACGTCGACCACCTGCCGCTGGATGTCGGCGATGATTGCCTGTCCGCCGCCGATCGTCGCGATCGACAGCGGCGCGAACACGCCGATCAGCGCGGCGTAGCGTTGCGATGCGGTCATCGCGTATCGCTCCCGGCCGGTGTTGCGGCCGCGCGGCGGTATTCGAGCGCGACGCTCAGCGTGCCGCCGACCAGCACGGTCCACACGAGCGGCCAGTGCAGCACCGCAACCGATACGAAGGTCAGCGCCATTACCGCGAACGGTAGCGCGCGACGCGGCAGCCGGCGCACGGCGGTGATCGCCATCGAGATCGACAGCCCGATCGCTGCCGCCGCCGCGCCGGCGAGCGCGACATGCGTGAGCGGAAAGCGCGTGAGGGTCGAGAACGCGATGCCGAACAGCACGATCAGCACGGCCGGCGGCGCGATGATGCCGGTGAAGCCGGCCACGGCGCCGCGCCATCCGGCGAGCCGGTAGCCGATCCAGATCGCGAGGTTCTTGACGTTGACGCCCGGCAGCGCCTGCGACAGCGCGAGGCCGTTGAGGAACGCCTCCTCGTCGAGCCAGCGCCGCTCGTAAACGAAGTCGCGCATCATCCGGCCACTCAGCCCGCCGCCGAAGCTGGTCAGGCCGATCTGGGAGAACGCGATGAACAGCGCGAGGACGCCGGGCGACGGCGCATCGCCAGCCGGCGGTGCCGGCGTGGGGGTGGCGGAGGGCGGGGGCATCGGGCGGGCGGCGCGTGGCGATTGGGCGGACGCCCATGTTAGCAAGCGGACCCTGTCAGCACGCTGACATGGGCTCGGCGGCGAAGCGATGAAAGCCCGCGGACGAATCAACGGGCGCGTTCCGGCGCATTCGGCGCATCCGGCACATCCGGCACATCCGGCACATCGGCACATCGGCACATCGGCACATCGGCACATCCGCACATCCCGCGCGCCCGCAACCCCGCGCAGCTACGCGCGCACGACCGTCACGCCCGCCGCCTCGATCGGCTTCGTCAGCGCGGCGTCGGTTTCCTTCTCGACCACCACGGTGTGCGCCAGCGTGAGCTCGCCGATCACGAACTGCGACGCCGCGCGCAGCTTCGACTGCGAAGCGAGCACGACCGTCTCGGCCGCGCGTTCGGCCAGCGCGCGCTTGATCGCAGCTTCCTCGAAATCGCCGGTGCTGAGCCCCGCGACCGGATGCACGCCCGTGACGCCCATGAAGTACAGGTCAGCGTGGATGCGCGTAATGCCTTCCATCGCCGCCGCGCCGACGGCGACGATCGAATGCTTGTAGAGCCGCCCGCCGATCAGGATCACGTCGATCGACGGATGCGCGGCCAGCGCCACCGCGACACTCGGGCTGTGCGTGACGATCGTCGCGCGCAGGTCGGCCGGCAACTGGCTGACGAGCAGCGCCGAGGTCGTGCCGCCGTCGACGATGGCCACTTGCCCAGGCACGATCATCTCCGCGGCCCGCCGCGCGATGCGCCGCTTTTCCGCCGTCTCGAGCGCCTCGCGCTGCGCGAACGGCGCGACGGCCGGCGACGCCGGCAGCGCGCCGCCATGCACGCGCTGCAGCAGGCCCTCGGCCGCGAGCTCGCGCAGGTCGCGGCGGACGGTGTCTTCGGACACGCCGAATTGCGCGCTCAGCTCGACCGCCAGCACCTGGCCGTCGCGCGCGAGTGCGTCGAGAATCGCTTTCTTGCGTTGGGTCGTCAGCATCGTGTTTGCACGAAATTTCTTGAATTTGCACGAATATGCACGTTACCATGGGCGCCGTCTTTTGTCGAACCGGAGGCTGGGATGGCTGCAACGCGGGACCGTGTCCGCATCGTCGATACGACGGTGCTGTCCGATGACTGGTATGTGCTGAGGAAGGTGACGTTCGATTTCCTGCGCCGCGACGGTACGTGGCAGCGCCTGAGCCGCGAGACCTACGATCGCGGCAACGGCGCGACGATCCTGCTGCGCAATGCCGATACGGGCGACGTGCTGCTGACGCGGCAGTTCCGGATGCCGGCATTCGTCAGCGGGCACGACGGCATGCTGCTCGAGGCCGCGGCCGGCCTGCTCGACGATGCGACGCCCGAAGCACGCATCCGCGCGGAGGCCGAGGAAGAGACCGGCTATCGCGTGCGCGGCGTGCGCAAGGTGTTCGAGGCGTTCATGAGCCCGGGCTCGGTGACGGAGAAGCTGCATTTCTTCGTCGGCGAATACGATGCGTCGTTGCGCACCGGCGATGGCGGTGGCGTCGCGGAAGAGGGTGAGGATCTCGAGGTCGTCGAGATGCCGCTGCAGGCAGCGCTGGATGCGGTCGAGCGCGGCGAGATCGTCGATGCGAAGACGATCATGCTGCTCCAGTACGTCGCGCTGCGGGAAACCGCCGGCGCGCGCACGGCATGACGCCGCTGCTCGTGCTGGTCGCCGGCCCTTATCGCAGCGGCACGGACGGCGACCCCGCACGCATCGCCGCGAACCTGCACCGGCTGGAGGCGGCCGCGCTCGCCGTGTATCGCCGTGGGCACGTGCCGATGATCGGCGAGTGGGTGTCGCTGCCGCTCGCCGTCGCGGCCGGGTCGCGACAGGTCGGCGACGCGATCAGCGAGGCGTTCCTGTATCCGGCCGCGCACCGGCTGCTGCGCCGTTGCGATGCGGTGCTGCGTATCGACGGCGCGTCGCGCGGGGCGGACATGGACGTCGGTCTTGCAAGGCAGCTCGGCAAGCCGGTCTATTTCGCGGCCGACGAGATTCCGGTCGCGCAGGACGATTCGGATAGCTGAACAGGCGGGGAGGCGCCCGGCCGCGGTGGCGCCCTGCATCGGCCGGTTGCCTGCATCGTCCGCGGCCGGTCGAGCATCGCGCCATGCCGTTGCATCGCGCATGCCGCGCCGCGCGCGAACCGGCGTATGATCGCGACGCTACCCGCGCACCGCTCGATGCTATCGCCGCCCCATCATGCCGTTTTCCGATTCCGCTGACTCCACCGCTGCTGCCGCTGCCGCACAACTGCCCGCCGATCTCGTCGCCTCCGCCGTTGCTGCGCTCGCGCGCGCCGACGCGTTGCTCGTGACTGCCGGCGCCGGTATGGGTGTCGATTCAGGGCTGCCCGATTTTCGCGGTACGGACGGGTTCTGGCGTGCGTATCCGGCACTGCGTCACGAGCGTTTCGAATTCCACGAGATCGCATCGCCGCACGCGTTCCGTGCGCGTGCGCAACTCGCGTGGGGGTTCTACGGGCACCGCCTTGCGCTCTACCGTGCGACGGTGCCGCATGCGGGTTTCGCGATCCTGCGCCGCTGGATCGACGCGATGCCGAACGGCGGCTTCGTGCTGACCAGCAACGTCGACGGCCAGTTTCAGAAAGCCGGCTTCGATCCGGCGCGGATCGTCGAGATCCACGGTTCGATCCACGCGATGCAGTGCCTGCGCCCCTGTTCGGACGACACGTGGGATGCGGCGCCGTTCGTGCCGGACGTCGACGAAGCGACCTGCCGCCTCGTCGGCGACCTGCCGCGCTGTCCGCACTGCGGCGGCCTCGCGCGGCCGAACATCCTGATGTTCGGCGACACCGGCTGGCTCGGTGCGCGTTACGACGCGCAGGAACGTGCGCTGGAAGACTGGATCACGCAGGCCGGGCGGGTCGCCGTGGTCGAGATCGGCGCGGGCACCGCGATCCCGACCGTGCGCCTGCTGAGCGAACGGCTCGGTGGCGACGTGATCCGCATCAACGCGCGCGAAGCGCATGCGCGCCGTGCGGACGTGATCGGCTTGAAGGGCGGCGCGCTGGCGACGCTGAGCGCGCTCGACGCAGCCTGGCAACGCGCGTGAACCTGCGAGCGGGCGAGACGGCCTGAACGGGCAGGGATCCTGCCGGCCGTCGCCATTGCAGGTGCGCGGCGAATCCGCATACAGTTCAGCCTGTGCCGCCCGCCCACGTGCGCGCGCGGGAGCGGACATCGTCCCGGGCGACCGGGGGCCGGCGGCTGAATCCAGCCGCATCATCGACCGGGAGCGCCCTTGTTCTATTCGATCGTCGCGATCTTCGTCGGCGCCGGGCTCGGCGCGTTGCTGCGCTGGTTCCTGAGTCTCGCGCTTAACGAATTCTTTCCCGCCGTGCCGCTCGGCACGCTTGCCGCGAACCTGATCGGCGGCTACGTGATCGGCATCGCCGCCGTCGTGTTCACGACCCGTGTCGGGCTGCCGCCCGAGTGGCGGCTGTTCGTGATCACGGGCTTTCTCGGCGGCCTCACGACGTTCTCGACCTATTCGGTCGAAGTGATGACGCATGCGGTGCAGGGCGAATTCGGATGGGCGTTTGCGGTGGCTGCCCTACACTTGACTGGATCGTTCGCGCTGACGGCGCTCGGCATGTGGACCGCGCGCGCGTGGCTCGCGGCGGCCTGAGCGTGCCGCCATCGGAGGGTGCGATGGACAAGATCTTCCTGCGCTTCTATGTGCACGAGAAGCACCGGCTGCACTGGAAACCGTTGTGGGAATGGCTGCTGGAGGAGGCGAACCGGATGGGCGTCGCGGGCGGTTCCGCGTTTCGCGCGATGGCCGGTTTCGGCCAGCATCGCGTGCTGCACGAGGACCGCTTCTTCGAACTGCAGGGTTCGCTCGCGATCGAGATCGAATTCATCGTCACCGAGGACGAGGCGCAGCGCTTGCTCGAGCGGTTGTCGCACGAGAAGGTGCGGGTGTGCTACGCGATGATGCCGGCGCGCTTCGGCGTGATCGACACGCTCGGCGCACCGCCGGCGCAAGCGCCGGCGGCATAGGGGACGACAGCGTCAGATGCCGAACATCGTCAGCGACACGGCGGCGCGCGTGACGATCATCAGCAGCACCTGCACGATCACGAACAGCAGGATCGGCGACAGGTCGATGCCGCCGAGGTTCGGGATGATGCGGCGCAGCGGGTTCAGGAACGGCGCGGTGAGCTGGTAGAGGATCGGCATGGCCGGCGAGCGCGGGTTGAGCCACGACAGCAGCGCCATCAGGATCGTCATCCAGATCACGAGGTTGAGCGCCCACTTCACGACGGTGAGCAGCGCGACCACGACGAGCGTCGCGATCACCGAGGCCGGATCGAAGCCGGCCATCACGACCATCAGCACGACGTAGACGAGCGCGGTGAGCAGCGCGGCGACGACGCTGGCCCAGTCGATGCCGCGTACGCCTGCGATCACGCGGCGCAGCGGCAGCACGAGCCAGTTGGTTGCCTGCAGCACGGCCTGCGTGACCGGGTTGTACGGCGGCACGCGGACGGCCTGCATCCAGACGCGCAGGATCAGTGCGGCGCCGAACAGCGTGAAGACGGTATTGAGCAGAAAACGGGCGATCTCGCCGAACATCGTTGGCATCCTTTTTATACAGTCAGTAGCTCAGTAGCGTGCGGCCGCCAACGCCGGATGGCGGCGCATCGGCCGACACCTTATCACGCCTCGTCTCGCGACGGGGAGGGGTGCGCGGCGGTGCGCGCGAGCGACGTTTCGACGGCTTCGGCGAGCGCCGGCAGCGACGCCGGCGGCGTGGCGCGCTGCGCCGCGAGCGCGACCGCGCGGCGCGTCAGCAGCGCGTACAGCGTCGCGTGATCGCCGCCGCGCGTTTCAAGCAGTGCCAACTGGCGTTCGACGATGCCCGTATCGCCGCGCGACACGGGGCCGGAGAGCGCGTTCGCGAGGCCCTTGTCGCGCGCGGTCTCGATCGTGCCGGCCAGCATCGGCAGCAGCGCGCGCAGCGCGGCTTCCTCGTCGAAGCCGAGACCGCGCCACAGCTCGACCGCTTCCGCCAGCCCGCACAGCGCGAAGCTCGCCGCGTAGTGCGCGGCCGCGTGATAGAGCATCCGGCCGCCGGCCGGAATCGACAGCGGATGGCAGCCGAGTGCGGCAGCAAGCCGCATCAGCGTCGCATGCAACGCGCCATCGGCTTCGATCGTGACCGAGCAGCCGTCGATGCGGGCGAGGTCGGCGTCGGTGCCGCCGAACAGGTAGAGCGGATGGAAGCCGCCGGTGGCCGCGCCTTGCCGTTTTGCCGGATCGAGCAGCGCGACCGCCGACGCGCCGCTGCAGTGAACGACGGCCTGCTGCGCCGCGCGCGACGTGTCGAAGTGCAGCGCCGCGGCGGTCGACGCGAGATGGTCGTCGGGCACCGTCAGGAAGATCAGGTCGGCGGTATCGGCGACCTGCTGCGGCGTGTCGACCGCCTGGCAGCCGTCGATGCGCGCGGCGAGGGCGGCGGCCGATGCCGGCGTGCGGCTCGCGATCGCGACGACCGGAAAGCCGGCCTGCGCAAAGCGCTGCGCGACGCAGCGCGCGAGACGGCCGGCGCCGATGAAGCCGAGGCGGGGTGGGTCGGGGAGGGACATGGCAGCGAACGTAAGCGAAAACGAAGCAACCGCCAGTATCGCAGGAATGACGGCGGGGCCGCGAAAGGGCCATTTCCGCATGGACACGTGTGTGGATGACCGGTATACGGCGCGATCGACGCGTGTATCGGCGCCCGGCGTTACGGTCGAATCACGATCGTTGAATCCGACCCCGAAACATATCGCGCCCGTATCCCGCTTGAAATGTCGGCATCTTGTCTCAAATTTGTAATCGTTCATTACGGTCGCGTGCCCGCCATGCGCGCCGTATCCGGTAAGACTGACCGGCCATGATGTAGCGACCCGACTCGTCGGACGGAATCGCGCGACCCGCAAGGGTCGCCGCAGGCGCTGCAAGCCACGCCGCACGGCGGCTCTGGCCGCGTGCGATTGCAATTTGCAACAAATGCACGATACGCGAGGGGCGGGTTTTCGCTACATTGCTTCCATGCGACGTGCATGCCCGCCGTTGCCGACAGGGGCGCATAAAATACCGCTCCAGCAGGAGAATCGAAGTGAAAAAGCTCATTCCGTTCATCGCCGCCGCCGCGCTGGGCCTGGGTGCCGCAAGCGTTGCGCAGGCTCACGTGTCGATCGGGGTCGGCATCGGTATCCCGGTCGCGCCCGCGTATCCCGTCTATGCACCGCCGCCGCCCGTGTACTACGCGCCGCCGCCTCCGCCCGTGTACTACGCACCGGCGCCGGCCTACTATGCACCGCCGCCCGCCGTGGTCGTCGGCGGCTATGGTGGCTACTACGGTCGCCCGTACTGGCGCCATGGTTACGGCGGCTGGGGCCATCACGGCTACTGGCGTCGCTGATTCGTGCCGCGCGGCCTAGCCGCGCGTGGCAAAACGGCGCAACGTCCCGCGAGGGGCGCTGCGCCGTTTTTTCTTTGGAGCCGCTGCCCGACCGCGATGAGCGGCCCCGGGCAGGCCGGCTGCGATTACACCGCGTGCACGATCAGGTCGCGGTAGCCGCCGACGATCACGCTGTACGAGAAATACGCGAACAGCAGCGCCGACGCGATGTGACACGCGCGCATCAGCCCGGCGCCCGCACGCTTGCGGCCCTGGCTCGCGAGCGTGCACATGAAGAGCGTCCACGCGAGGCCGCCGAGGAAAAAGCCCGACAGGAACACCGACGCGGTGGCCGGCGTGGTCGCGCCGGCTTTCGCGATCAGCGCGCCGCCGACCGCCGCGAACCACAGGATCGCGCTCGGCGACGACATCGCGAGCAGCATCCCGCGCAGGAAACTGCGCCGCGCGCTGGCGCGCGGCTGCGGCGTGTCCTCGGCATCGTCGCCGGACGCCTTGGCGGGCGCGAGCGCTTCGCGCGCCATTTTCCACGTGAGGAACAGCAGCACGGCGCCGCCGCCGATCCACACGATCCAGCGTACCGGCTCGAACTGCAGCAGCACGGCCATCCCCGCGAGCGCGAGCGCCGCGTAGACGAGATCGCCGACGCACGAGCCGATGCCGAGCCAGAAGCCCGGCCGGAAGCCGTGCGACAGCGTCAGCGACAGCATCGCGACGTTCACGAGGCCGATGTCGAGACACAGCGACAGCGACAGAAAGAAGCCGTCGGACAGCATGGAGGCGGGTGGAAAGGTCATCGTCGTTGTCTTGTACTTGTAGCGATGGCAGTCCATGGGCCGGCGGGCGCCGGCCCATGGCGTCAGAGTCCGATCTCCTGCCAGAGCCGGTCGACGCGCGCCTTCACGGCGGCATCCATCTCGATCGGGCGGCCCCATTCGCGGTTGGTCTCGCCGGGCCACTTGTTGGTCGCGTCGAGCCCCATCTTCGAACCGAGGCCGGCGACCGGCGACGCGAAGTCGAGATAGTCGATCGGCGTGCTGTCGACCATCACGGTGTCGCGCACCGGGTCGACGCGCGTCGTGATCGCCCAGATCACTTCCTTCCAGTCGCGGATGTTCACATCCTCGTCCACGACCACGATGAACTTCGTATACATGAACTGCCGCAGGAAGCTCCACACGCCGAACATCACGCGCTTCGCGTGGCCCGCGTAGCTCTTCTTCATCTGGACGATGGCCATCCGGTAGCTGCAGCCTTCGGGCGGCAGGTAGAAGTCGGTGATCTCGGTGAACTGCTTCTGCAGCAGCGGCACGAACACTTCGTTCAGCGCGACGCCGAGCACCGCGGGCTCGTCGGGCGGCTTGCCCGTGTAGGTCGAGTGGTAGATCGCGTCGCGGCGCATCGTGATGCGCTCGACGGTGAACACCGGGAACCACTCCTGCTCGTTGTAATAGCCGGTGTGGTCGCCGTACGGGCCTTCGAGCGCGTGCTCGTACTTGGCCGACGCGTTGCCGGCCGGACGCGGCGGTGCGCCGGCCGGAGCGGGGGCGGGCGTGCCTTCCTGCGGATAAATGAAGCCTTCGAGCACGATCTCCGCGCGCGCGGGCACCTGCAGCGTGTCGACGCCGGGTGTCAGGCACTTCGCGAGCTCCGTGCGGCTGCCGCGCAGCAGGCCGGCGAACTGGTACTCGGACAGCGAATCGGGCACGGGCGTCACCGCGCCGAGCGTCGTGGCCGGATCGGCGCCGAGCACGACCGCGACCGGATACGGCTTGCCGGGGTTCTGCAGCGCGAATTCACGGAAGTCGAGCGCGCCGCCGCGATGCGCGAGCCAGCGCATGATCAGCTTGTTGCGGCCGATCAGTTGCTGGCGGTAGATCCCGAGGTTCTGCCGCGACTTGTTGGGCCCGCGCGTGACCGTCAGGCCCCACGTGACGAGCGGCCCCGCATCGCCGGGCCAGCAGGTCTGGATCGGCAGCCGGTTCAGGTCGACGTCGGCGCCTTCCCAGACGATCTCCTGGCACGGCGGCGACGACACCGACTTCGGCGCCATGTCCCACACGGCCTTCGCGAGCGACAGCAGCTTGCCGGCGTCCTTCAGGCTCTTCGGTGGATCGGGTTCCTTCAGCGCGGACAGCAGGCGGCCGAGATCGCGCAGCGAGTCGAGCGCGGCATCGTCGCCCGCATCGACGCCCATCCCGAGCGCGACGCGCCGCGGCGTGCCGAACAGGTTGCCGAGCACCGGGAAGTCGTAGCCGGGCGGCGCGTTGAACAGCAGCGCGGGGCCGCCGGCGCGCAGCACGCGGTCGCACAGCTCGGTCATTTCGAGCACGGGCGACACGGGTTGCGTGACGCGCCGCAGTTCGCCGAGCGCCTCGAGGCGCTGGATGAAATCGCGTAAGTCTTTGTATTTCATGAAGATGGTCCGGGCCACCCGCAAGGCGGGCAGCGATGGGCGGGCGCAGCGGCCGGCTGCGGCCCCGAATCGACCGACGATTTTACCCGCGCCGCCGCATGCCTGCCCGACGGAGAAAAAAGTCGACCGCGCGCAACCCCTCTACGGCATGGGGCTGGCGATCTGAAGAGTGACGCTAAATTACTTTTTGTTATAATTTCAAGGTTCTATAGTGTTGACGATCTATAAAACCCTGCTAGAATCCGCTCACATTGGCTGCAGGGTAAAAGGCTTCGAGCCGCCAATCACCGATCTTTGACGCAGCGCGTCACCGTCCGCCGAAACCTGCACGGCGTATCCGACGGCCTTAGTCGTAGTCTCGGCCAGCGCCACCAGACGCTGGTTTTTTGCGTGGGTGCCACCGCGTATGCCCGCCTCGCCCAGTGTGCGAAGGTGCCGGCCCTCTTACACCGTGGCCTCGAACGGTACTTATACCGTTTCCCCGATGCTTGCACGCCCCAACCAAAGCGTGCGGCGTCGTGATTCCGCGGCGCGTTACCTGTCTCGCCATCGAGCTGAGCGAGCCGCACGAGTCATGTTCATGGGAGATGATCTGAATGAACGCTTGGTTATCGTGGCGTCCTAGCGAGCAGCATGCGCAATTCGTGCGCAGCATGCTGCGTCGTGGGACGCGTGTCAGTCACCATCTATTCAGCGTTGTCGGCTGTTTCGCTGTCGCAGTTGCGCTCGCACTGTGGCTGCTGCCAACCGTCCGCGGCACGCTCGCCGCGAAGCTGATGCCGGTCGTATCCGCGGCCGTGCAAGCCGGCCCGGCCCGTCTGCTGACCGGCCATCCGCTGCCGAACTTCGCGCCTGCCGGCGCGCAGCCGCAGCAGGAAGACAGCCCCGAAACGGACGCGCTTGCGGTCGGCCTCGACGTCGCACCGGAAGCCGCCGCCGCCCAGGGCGATGCGTCCGATCCGGCCCGTAACGGTCCGTCGCCCGTCGCGCTGGCCAAACTGATCCCGACCCAGCGCGTCGCGGCTGATGCGCGCGACGACCGTGCGCTCGCATCGAATCGCGAACAGGCGCTCGTCGCGACCTACCTGTCGCGCCGTTACCGCGTCGCCCAGGAGCCGCTCGGCCAGCTCGTCAAGGCTGCGTTCCAGACCGGCCGTGACGTCGGCCTCGATCCGCTGCTGCTGCTGTCCGTGATGGCGATCGAATCGGGCTTCAACCCGTACGCCGAAAGCGGCGTCGGCGCGAAGGGCCTGATGCAGGTCATGTCGAAGGTCCACTCCGACAAGTTCGAGTATTTCGGCGGCACCGATACCGCACTTCAGCCGCTCGCGAACCTCCAGGTCGGCGCACTCGTGCTGAAGGACTGCATCGCACGTGGCGGCTCGCTCGCGACCGGCCTGCGCATGTACAACGGCTCGACGAACCCCGAAGATAATGGCTACGGTTCGAAGGTGATGGCCGAGCGAGGTCGCCTGCGGGACGTCGCGCGTGGTCGTAGCGTGCCGGTCAATGCGCCGCAGGCGCCGGCGAAGCCGATCGTGACGGCCGCGGCCGTCACGGCAGCAGCGGGCGGTGCGAAGCGCGTGCATGCGACGCTCGAAACCACGACGTCGGCGAAGTCGACGGCATCGAAGGACGCCGCGTCGCAGGACGACGCGAGCGTCGATACCGCGAAGCAGTCGCACGCGGATCATTCGGAGCTTGGCGCGTAACGTGCGGGGGTAACTGACCGCACGGCTCTGGCCTGCAGGACATGAAAAAGGCACCCGATCCGGGTGCCTTTTCTTTTTTTGCGGTGCGCGGAGAAGCCGCCGCTCCGGCCGCGTGTCAGTGCTGCCCGAACAGCGTCGCGAGCCGATCGACCGCTTCCTCGAGCCGCGAGTAGGCGGTCGCGTAGGACAGGCGGATATAGTCGCGCGGCGCATGGACACCGAAGTCCATGCCGGGCACCAGCACGACGCCCGCGTCGTGCAGCATCGCCGTCGTGAGCGCCGCGCTGTCGCCGGCCGCCGGGTGGGCGACGCCGCCGCAGTGCGCATACACGTAGAACGCGCCGTCCGGCATCACGGGCACCGTGAAGCCGAGCCGTTCGAGCGCCGGGGCGATGAAGTCGCGGCGGCGCTTGAATTCGAGCCGGCGCGCTTCATAGATGTCGAGTGCGGCCGGCTCGAAGCACGCGAGTGCCGCGTGCTGCGCAAGCGCGGACGGGCAGATGAACAGGTTCTGCGCCAGCTTTTCGAACGTGCCGACCAGTGCGGGCGGCACGACCAGCCAGCCGAGCCGCCAGCCCGTCATGCTGAAATACTTGGAGAAGCTGTTCACGGTGACGACGTCGTCGCCGAACGACAGCGCCGACACAGGCGCCGCGTCGTAGCTGAGCCCCTGGTAGATCTCGTCGACGATCGTGAAGCCGCCGCGTGCGCGCACGGCTTCGACGATCCGCTTCAGTTCGTCCGGCTCGAGCGACGTGCCGGTCGGGTTCGACGGCGAGGCCAGCAGCACGCCGCGTGTGCGGTCGCCCCAGCGCGTGCGGACGTCGTCCTCGGTGAGCTGGAAGCGCGCGTCGGGGCCGCTCGGCACGAGCACCGCGCGGCCTTCGGCCGCGGCAACGAAGTGCCGGTTGCACGGATACGACGGGTCGGGCATCAGCACCTCGTCGTCGCGCCCGACGAGCGCGAGGCAAGCGAGCAGCAGCGCGGCCGACGCGCCGGCCGTCACGACGATCCGTTCCGGGCTGATCGTGAGGCCGTAGGCGCGCGCGTAGTGCGCGGCGATCGCCTCGCGCAGCGGCGCAATGCCGAGTGCGCTCGTATATTGCGTGACGCCGCGGCGCAGCGCGGCCGCGGCGGCTTCGACGACCGGCTCCGGCGCGGTGAAATCCGGCTCGCCGATGCCCATGTGGATAACATCGCACCCGGAAGACTCCAGACGCTGTGCCTCCTTCATCAATTCCATCACGTAGAAGGGCTGGATCGCGTCGACGCGTGCGGCGAGTTTGACGAGCGAATCGGTGGCGGTATTCATCGGGCGGGCAGGGCGAGGGAGGCGAGACAAAAGAAAAAACGGGCGCATGCGCGCCCGTTCAGGACCAACGGAATCAGCCGTTGCGGCGCGCCTGCGTTTCGGCGGGGCGCAGCTTCGCGGCGAGCTTGTCGAGCACGCCGTTCACGTACTTGTAGCCGTCGGAGCCGCCGAACGTCTTCGCGAGTTCGACAGCTTCGTTGATGATCACGCGGTACGGTGTTTCGACGTGGTGCGTGAGCTCGAAAGTCGCGATCAGCAGCACGGCGCGTTCGACCGGCGACAACTGGTCGATCGGGCGGTCCAGCGACGGCGTCAGCGCTTCGACGAGCGTGGCGTGCTCGCGGATCACGCCGTGCAGGATGGCTTCGAGCAGATCCTTGTCAGCCTTGTCGTAACCGAGCGCGCCGCGCAGCTGCGCGTCGATCTCACCGGAGGACGCGTTCGACAGCAGCCACTGGTACAGCCCCTGCGTCGCCAGCTCGCGCGATTGTCGGCGGGCGCTCTTCTTCATGCGCGCTCCTCTTCGTCGTCTTCGTCTTCTTCTTCCTCGTCGTCATCGCCGAGCTGGTCGAGCGCCATCGTCAGGTTGGCCATCTCGACGGCGACGCGTGCGGCGTCACGACCCTTTTCGGTCATGCGCGCGACGGCCTGCTCGTCGTTTTCGGTCGTCAGGACCGCATTCGCGATCGGAAGGTTGAAGTCGAGGCCGATGCGGGTGATGCCCGCGCCGCTCTCGTTCGACACGAGTTCGAAGTGGTAGGTCTCGCCGCGGATCACCGCGCCGAGCGCGATCAGCGCGTCGAACTGGCCGCTTTCCGCGAGCTTTTGCAGCGCGAGCGGGATTTCCAGCGCGCCGGGCACCGACACGAGCAGCACGTCTTCACCGGTGACACCGAGGCGTTCCAGTTCCTCGACGCACGCGTCGGCGAGGCCGTTGCACACGGGCTCGTTGAAGCGCGATTGCACGATGCCGATACGCAGGCCGTCGCCTTCGAGATTCGGTTGGTATTGTCCGATTTCCATGATCTTGTCCGTGGTGTGGATGAACGGTTATAGGGCGAAAGCGTCGTGGCGGGTTACGCGTTGGACGCCGGGCAGGACTTGGCTTCGCCGCCGGGCATCGGAATGAAGCCCGTGACTTCCAGGCCGTAGCCGGACATGCTGCCCAGCTTGCGCGGATTCGACAGCACCTGCATCTTGCCGACGCCGACATCGCGCAGGATCTGCGCGCCGATGCCGAACGTCTTGAAATCAACCGGCCGGCGCTTGAGTGCAGCGGCCTTTTCTTCCTCGTCGAACGCCTTGAAGACGTCGATCAGGTGTTCCTTCGTGTCGCCGCAATTGAGCAGCACGATCACGCCGAGGTCGCGCTCCGCGATTTCGCGCATCGCGGCATCGAGCGTCCACGAGTGCGTCGACACGCCCGTTTCGAGCAGGTCGAGCACCGACAGCGGCTCGTGCACGCGCACCGGCGTATCGACGTCGGGCGACGGTTCGCCACGCACCAGCGCGATGTGCGGCGAGCCGCTCGGCTGGTCGCGGTACAGCACCGCGCGGAACGTGCCGTGCGCGGTCTGCATCGTGCGCTCGGCGATGCGCTCGATGATCGATTCGGTGCGGCTGCGGTACTGGATCAGGTCGGCGATCGTGCCGATCTTCAGGTTGTGTTCCTGCGCGAACTCGATCAGGTCGGGCAGGCGCGCCATCGTGCCGTCGTCCTTGATGATCTCGCAGATCACCGCGGCCGGCGTGAGGCCCGCGAGCGCGGTGAAGTCGCAACCGGCCTCGGTGTGGCCCGCACGAACGAGCACGCCGCCCGGCTGCGCCATGATCGGGAACACGTGACCCGGCTGCACGATGTGCTCGGGGCGCACGTCGTGCGCGACCGCCGTGGCGATCGTGTGCGCGCGGTCGGCGGCCGAGATGCCGGTCGTCACGCCTTCGGCCGCTTCGATGCTGACCGTGAAGGCGGTGCCGTACTGCGTACCGTTGCGGTAGGTCATCAGCGGCAGGTGCAGCTGCTTGCAGCGTTCCTGCGTCAACGTCAGACAAACCAGGCCGCGGCCATACTTGGCCATGAAGTTGATCGCTTCCGGCGTGACGAATTCGGCGGCGATCACGAGGTCGCCCTCGTTTTCGCGGTCTTCTTCGTCGACCAGGATCACCATCCGGCCGGCTTTCAGCTCGGCGATGATGTCGAGCGTGGAGGCGAGCGTCATAAGGGGGCGAGAAAGAGGAAAGTGCGTATTTTACGCCAGCCGGACGACCTTTCGGCTGGCATGGGCCGCGCGCGGCCGGCGAGCGCTCCGGAAAGCGCCCCGGCCGGCCTGCGCGGCAGGCCTGACGGGGCCGCCGCGCGGTGCCTGCACGCGGGTGCGGGGCGGTGCCGGGCTTTGCCCGGGCCGTGGGTCAGGCGTGCTGGTCGCGCCCGCCCAGGTAGTCGAGCTTGCCGAGTTCGACACCGCTGTGACGCAGGATGTCGTACGCGGTCGTCACGTGGAAGAAGAAATTGGGCAGCACGAAATTCAGCAGGTATGACTGGCCGGTGAACTCGATCGGGCCGACACGCATCTTCAGCACGATCTGGCGCGCCTCGCTGCCGTCGATCTGCGCGGCGTCGAAGCTTTTCAGGTAGTCGATCGTCTTCTGGATGCGTGCGTGCAGCTCGTCGAAGGTCTGCTCGACGTCCGGGTAGCTCGGGATCTCGACATCGGCGAGACGCGCGGCGCAGCCCTTGGCCGTGTCGGTCGCGATGTAGACCTGGCGGACGAGCGGCAGCATGTCCGGGTACAGGCGGGCGCCGACGAACACCGACGGGTCGATCTGCTTTTCGGCTGCATGCGCCTGCGCCTTGCCGAGGATGTGCTGCAGGTTGGTCAGGCCACGGATCAGCACGGGCAGGGAAGCCTGGTACATCGAGATGGACATGGGGACGACTCCTTGAAGAAGAGGGCGGCCGGTACGCGGCACGTCGTGCGTTGCGGCGTTGAAACCGCTGTCGACGCATCTTAGCGCGACGGCATGACCCGTGCGCGTCGTTGGCCAATCGGCCGATGGTGCCGGCGGGCCGGCCGGGGTGCCCACCGCCGGATCCGGTCAAGCACGCTGCATCCAGCCAATCATCTGCCGATACCGATCGGCGATATTGGCGGGCGATTGCGGCACGTGGTCGTCGCCCCAGTAGCGGACGAGCCGCACGTCGCGCTTGAGTTGCGTCAGTGCCGCGAACATCCGTTCGCTTTGTTCGAGCGGCACGTAGTCGGCGTCGCCGTGGATGAGCAGCAGCGGCGTCGTGATGTGCGCCGCATGCAGGATCGGGCTGATCGCGTGGTAGGCGTCCGGGCGGAGCCACGGCGGCGCGTCGATGTTCCAGCTGTTGTCGGCCAGCAGCTTGCCGATCAGCGAGAAACGCTCGGGGCGGGTGTCGTGGCCCGTGTCGTAGCGCAGGCGCGCGTCGAGCGACGCGTAGAGCGCCGCCGCGTCGCTGATGCCGGCGCTGGACACGCCCGAGCGGAACATCGGCGTGCGGGCGAGCAGCATCATCGTCGCCCAGCCCCCCAGGCTCTGGCCATACAGATGCAGCCGGTCGCGGTCGACGTATCCGGCGTCGGCCGCCGCGTCGACGGCCGCCAGGACGTCGTCGAGCATCCTGTCCGCCATCGTCGCCGGTGCTTCGCCGAGCACGTCCCGCATGTTGACGTCGATGACGGCGAAGCCATGCGCGGCGAACGGCTGGAAACTGAACGGCAACGGGCAGTCCGGTTCATGAAACAGGTGCGGATGGGGCGCGACTTTTTCGTGCGGATAGACCCAGACGACCGCGGGCACCGGCGCGCCCGCGAAATCCGGCGGCAGCAGGACGTCCACGAAGCGCTGCCGGCCCGGTTCCGCGCCACGGCAGGCAAGCCGGTGCGTCGTACCGGTCGCGATGCCGGCCAACTGGCGATTCGTCTCGAATGCCAGCGTCGAATCGCGCGAGTCCGCCAGCCGGACCGTCAGGCGGGTCGCGTCGCGGCCGTGTTCGATGAAGGCGGCATACGGGCGCCCCGTCTCCGCCGATACGCGTTCGCGGCGCCCGCCGCTATGGTCCGGCGGCGCGTCGGCGTCGTGCGTGTCAGGCGCGGCCGGCGGCGTGTCCGCAACCGCCCCATGTGCCAGTCCGGCCGCAGCACATGCTTCCGGCGACAGCGCGGACAGCGTGCCGGTGGCGGGATCGAACGCCCACCAGTCGCGCACGGGCTCGACGGGTTCGTCGCCGAACGACGCACTGTCGAGCACATCGGCCGTCGGTCGCCGGCCGGCGGCATTGGCCTCCCAGGCGCGGCGTGCGTTCCCGAACAGTCGGCGGTGCAGGTTCGCCATCGTGGGCGTCGCGCGTTCGGCCAGCAGGGGCAGCGCGACACGGCCATCGGCGAGCCAGGTGAACGGCCCGTCGCGGTCGCACGGAGACAGGTCGAGGTTGCGCGAAGTCGTGATCGGCGTCACAGCCCCGGTCGCCGGGTCGATCAGCACGGCGTGTACGGCGTCGTCGTCGGCCGACAGCGTGATGGCCGCGATCCGCTTCCCGTCGGGCGACCACGACGGCGAGCCGCACGCCCGGCCGGCCCGTCCGTCGCCGGCCAGCCGGCGCAGCGTGCGGCCGGCGAATTCGAACAGGTAGAGTTCGGCCCGATCGAGCCCGCCGAGGTAGGCGCGGTCGAAGCGGAGCGCGTCGGCCATCGGGCGGACGACGGCGAAGCAGATCGAGCCGCCGTCGGGCGATAACGCGCAGGTGCGACCGTAGTCGCGCTGGAAGGTGTCGAGCGACAGCAGATCGTCGACCGTGAAGCGGCGCCGTTGCAGCGGATCGGAAGGGACGGCCGTCACGCAAGCTCCTTGTCGGGTCGGCGGAAGCGGATAGACAGGCCTGGCCGGAGATGAGTTCCGGCGCTGTCGACCGCGCGCGGGAGGCGACGACACGAAGGTCTGGGCGCGGGCGGGAATCGTCGCCGCTGGCAGTGCGATTCACATGTCGACCTCGCTGCCGACGGTGCTGCCTCTTGGCGGTTTGAGCGGGCGCGCAGCGGGAAGGGCGTAGCGGGTTTCGGCTCGCCGCTCAACGCAAGACGGCTCGGCCTTTCACGAATCGTTTGGCCGAGTCGGCGGCATGCTGCCACCATGACATGCCGACGCGCCGCCGTTCGCGCCACGCATGGTCGTGCAGCGCCACCGCCGTCCACTGCTCGGCGTGCGTGCGAAAACGCGGCACGCCGAAGCGCTCGGGCGCGTCGAACAGGTCGAGATACGCGCGTCTATAGTGCTCGACGAGCGTGCGATCGTCATAGTGCGTTTCCATCCAGCGGCGCGACGCCTGCCCGACCTCGTCGCGCAGGCGCTTGTCGGCGAGTAGCGCGCGCAGCACCGGCTCCGCCTCCTCGAGCCGCACGTCCACCCACGGCAGCTCCGTCGCCCCGGTCATCGCGCGTAACTGTGCCTGCACGCGCGCGTCGAGATGCCCGAGGGTGGGCTTGCCCTGCGACAGCGATTCGAGTCCGCTCAGGTGATAGTTGCCGGTCACGCATTCGTCGACGGCCAGCGCGGCGCACTGTTTCAGACGCAAGCACGCGTCGTGCGGCGTGTCGACGATCGTCCGCACGCGGCACAGGCCCTTGCGCTCGAGCCGACGCAGCAATGCCAGCGTTTGCGGCGCGCCCTTGGTTTCCCAGCGCGTCTTCCACGCGCTGCGGCTGCCGCTCGGCGAGTAGACGACCACGGGCGGCCCGTCCTCGGATTCGGGCCCGGGCAGGTAGCGTGCGTCGTGAATGGGCACCAGATTCGGCACCACGCGCGCGAACGGATAGTAGCGCTCCGGCCCCTGCGCGATCACGAGTTGCGGGATCGGCTCGTTGACGATGCGCGCGAGCCGGTCGGCATCCTGCCCTGCCCAAAGCGACGGCGCGGAGTGGTATTGGCGAATGAGCTTGCGTGCACCGAAGTGCTGCGGCAAATCGGCGCCGAACGTCTCGTCGAACGAGAAGTGCTGGTGCAGATGAATGACGTCGGCGGCGTCGATGGCTGCCAGCGCGATGTCGCGCTGCGTGTGCCAGTCGATATCGACCGAAAACGTGCGCGCGCCGTAGGCCGACGCGTTGAACACTATGTGGCGCGCCTCGATGTCGGTGTGCCGGTTAAGCGCGGCGACGATGTTGCCGGGGCTGCCCGCCACCGGCGTATTCGAGATATGGACGACGCGCATGCTCGTTCGTCAGCGCGTGCGTGACGCTGGGGCGCGCGCGGATTCGGGGGCCGGTGCAGGGGTGAAAGTCGGCATCGTTGCGGGCATCGCGTCGCCCATGCCCGCTTGCGCGAGCATCTGCCAGCGCAGCTTCGGGAAGATGTCCTCGCCGAGCGCGCTTTCCATCGACAGATTGCGTACGTCGACGCCGCGGCGTGTCAGCAGCGCCGATGCATGACGGAACGACGGCTCGATGAAGCCGGGGAAATTTTCGTCGAGATGGCTGGGCTGCATGGTCGACGCCGATTCCTCGTAAAAGCGGGGCGTGCGCTTCGCGTCAGTGAGGTCGACACCGTGCAGATAGAGGCGTGTGAAGCCGAGCGCGGCGAGTACTTGCAGGCCAGTATAGGCGACCGTTCGGCCGTCGAAGACACCGCACCGCAGGTCGAGGCTGAAGCCGAGCGGCTTCGGCGTGTCGAACAGTGCGAGCGCCTGTGTGTCGTACGTCGTGCGCAGCTCGCGCGCACGCGGCGCGCGGCGGCCGGCGGGAAAGAGCATGTCGTCGAGGAGAAACACACGGCAGCGGATGCGCTCGACGCCGATGCGCTCGGCGATGTGCCAGAGCACGTGGGGCGTGGCAAACAGCGTGAGCGGCTCGCCGATCACGCGCTCGACGAGATCGGGCCGATTGCGTACGAAGCCGGTATCGACGATGCAGTAGTAGTCGAAACTGACACCCTGACGCTCGGTGAGTGCGATGGCACCGTTCACGCCCAGCACGTGCGTCATGTGCAGCGCGCGGTAATCGATGGTGTTGACGGACGGGCCGGTGGCGATGAGATGACATGCCTGCCCAGCGTGGCGCAGGGCGGGCGCGGATGCCATCTGGGTATTGGCGCACGCGATGCGGCGTCCGCGGATGCACATGCCGACGAGTCGCCCGGCTTCATCGCGTTCGAGCGCGACCCCGTGCGCGAGGCGCTCGTTGTGTCGCCACGCGCGCGAATGCGTATAGCGGTAAAGCAGCTTGAAAAAAGTATTGACTGCCCGCCGGACCGACGAAGCGGATGCACGCGCACCTTGTTCCGCTTTGACGCCGGTGCGCAGCGAGCGGATCGCATTGCCTTCGGAGATCATCGCTGAGCCTTGCAACGAAACGAAGCCTGAGGCTTCGCGACATGGTAAAGCGTCAGCTTACAATTTGATCTCGTTACACAGGTTACATATCCGGCAAGACAGTATTACTGTTTATTGCGCACGCAACGCTCATGACAGACGCGAATAATCGCTGCCGTTAATGAAATGAGCGCGGCGCCGGCGTCTCGAAATGGGCGGTCGTCGGGCGTGCGAGCCGCTGGCCGTGACGGCAAGCCGCAGTTCCCGAGGTGAGGGCCGGCGATTAACCGGCTGGCCGTTCAAAATGCTTGAACGATTTACAACTATTCGGAAACGTTCCGGGTATTCGTTTCACCTGCCGTGACTCATGTTGGGTCACGCAGAAAATGCCAGACCCACGAAAGACCATTCGGAAAACGCCAATTGGCGAGCGGTGGGGCGCGAAGGCAGGCGGTCGATTCGCGCGATTCGCGCCAAGCCGAATTACTTCGATGCTTGATGCTCGTCCCGGGCCGTGCTGAGCATTCGCTCCACGTACCGCGCGATCATGTCGACTTCGAGATTGACCTTGTCACCGGTCTTCACGTGACGCAGCGTCGTGACCTCGACCGTGTGCGGAATCAGGTTGATCGAGAACTCGCAGCCGTCCGCGCGATCGCCGACCGTGTTGACGGTCAGGCTCACGCCGTTGACCGTGATCGACCCCTTGTACGCGAGATAGCGACCGAGCTCGCGTGGTGCGACGATGCGCAGTTCGTGCGACTCGCCGACCGGCGCGAAGCGCGACACGGTGCCGAGGCCGTCCACATGGCCCGACACGATATGCCCGCCGAGGCGGTCGTGCGCGCGCAACGCCTTCTCGAGATTCACCTCGCCAGGCTCCGCGAGGCCGACCGTGCGGTTCAGGCTTTCGCGCGACACGTCGACGTCGAACGACGCGTCGGTCTTTTCGATTACCGTCATGCACGCACCCTGGATCGCGATGCTGTCGCCCAGCGCGACATCGGCGAGGTCGAGCCCGTCGGCCAGCACGGTCAGGCGCACGCCCGCATCGGCCGACGCGCCGAGCGGCTGGATCGATTCGATACGGCCGACGGCCGCGACAATGCCGGTAAACATGGTGGCGATTCCGTTCAGTGAGAGGCGTCGGACGGTGTGAAGCGCGCGAGGATCCGCAGATCGTCGCCGACCCGCTCGAACCCGTGGAACGACAGCCGCGTGCGCGCCTCGAGGCTCGCCGGCGCCGCGAGATCGAACATGCCAGCCGCATCGGCGCCCAGCAGGCTCGGCGCGAGGTAGACGAGCAGTTCGTCGACGCACTGTTCGCGCAGCAGCGAGCCGTTCAGCTTGTGGCCCGCCTCGACGTGCAGTTCGTTGACGCCGCGCGCGCCGAGCGCCGCCAGCATCGCGGGCAGGTCGACCTTGCCGTGCGCGTTCGCGAGCGGCACGATTTCCGCGCCGCGCGCTTTCAGCACGTTCGCGCGGACTTCGCCGGCCGCATCGAGCCGGCCGCAGAAGATCAGCAGCGGCGCGCCCTCGAGCAGCCGCGCGTCGAGCGGCAGGTCGAGGCGGCTGTCCACCAGGATGCGCTGCGGCTGGCGCGGCGTGTCGATGCCGCGCACGGTCAGCAGCGGGTTGTCTTCGCGGACGGTGCCGATGCCGGTGAGGATCGCGCAGGCGCGCGCACGCCATGCGTGCCCGTCGAGGCGCGCGGCCTCGCCGGTGATCCACTGGCTTTCGCCGGACGGCAGCGCGGTGCGGCCGTCGAGCGAGGCGGCGGTCTTCATCCGTACCCACGGGCGGCCGCGCGTCATCCGCGACACGAAGCCGATGTTCAGCTCGCCGGCTTCATGTGCGAGCAGCCCGCAGCGCACGTCGATGCCCGCGTCGCGCAGCATCCCGAGGCCGCGCCCCGATACCTGCGGGTTCGGGTCTTCCATCGCCGCGACGACCTTCGCGACGCGCGCGTCGATCAGCGCGTTCGCGCACGGCGGCGTGCGGCCGAAATGGCTGCACGGTTCGAGCGTGACATAGACGGTCGAGCCTGCGACGTCGTAGCCGCGCGCGCGTGCGTCCTTCAGCGCCTGCACCTCCGCGTGATCCTGGCCGGCCGGCTGCGTGAAGCCTTCGCCGATCACGTCGCCGTCCTTGACGATCACGCAACCGACACGCGGGTTCGGCGCCGTCGTATACATGCCGCGCGCGGCGAGCGCGAGCGCACGCTGCATGTGGGCGAAATCGATATCCGAGAACATGCGCGCGGACCCGGGTCAGGCAGCGAGTGCCGCGAATGCGCGGCGCGCGGCCGCGAGCGTCGCGTCGATCACCGCGTCGTCGTGCGTGCTCGACACGAAGCCGGCCTCGTACGCGGACGGCGCGAAATACACGCCTTCGTCGAGCATCAGGTGGAAGAAGCGGTTGAAGCGCTCGGTGTCGCTCTTCGTCACTTCCGCGAAGCTGGTCGGCACGCGTTCGGCGAAGTAGAGGCCGAACATCGCGCCGATCGAGTCGGCCGCGAACGGCACGCCGGCCGCGCGCGCTTCGGCCGCGAGGCCGTCGGCGAGGCGCTTCGTCTGCGCGGTGAGCGCGTCGTAGAAGCCGGGCGCCTGGATCAGCTGCAGCGTCTTCAGGCCCGCGGCGACCGCGATCGGGTTGCCCGACAGCGTGCCGGCCTGGTAGACGCCGCCGAGCGGCGCGAGGTGGGCCATGATGTCGCGACGGCCCCCGAACGCGGCAGCCGGCATCCCGCCGCCGATCACCTTGCCGAGGCAGGTGAGGTCGGGCGTGATCCCGTAGTAGGCCTGTGCGCCGCCGAGTGCGACGCGGAACCCGCACATCACTTCGTCGAAGATCAGCACGGCGCCGTGCTTCGTGCACAGCGCGCGCAGCGCGTTCAGGAATTCGGGCGTGCCGCGCACGAGGTTCATGTTGCCCGCGACCGGCTCGATGATCACGGCGGCGATCTCGTCGCCGAACGCGCCGAACGCTTCTTCGAGCGCGGCGACGTTGTTGTATTCGAGGACGGTCGTGTGTTTCGCGATGTCGGCGGGCACGCCGGCCGACGTCGGATTGCCGAACGTCAGCAGGCCGGAGCCGGCCTTCACGAGCAGGCTGTCCGCGTGGCCGTGGTAGCAGCCCTCGAACTTGACGATGCGGCTGCGGCCCGTGAAGCCGCGCGCGAGACGCAGCGCGCTCATCGTGGCCTCGGTGCCGCTCGACACCATCCGCACCTGCTCGATCGACGGCACGAGCTTGCAGATTTCCTCGGCGATCTCGATCTCGGCTTCGGTCGGCGCGCCGAACGAGAAGCCGTCGGCGAGCACGTTCTGCACGGCCGACAGGACTTCCGGATGGACGTGGCCGACGATCATCGGGCCCCAGGAGCCGATGTAGTCGATGTACTGCTTGCCGTCGGCATCCCAGAAATACGGGCCTTGCGCACGCGCGACGAAGCGCGGCGTGCCGCCGACCGAACGGAATGCGCGCACCGGCGAGTTGACGCCGCCGGGAATGGTCTTCTGGGCGCGTTCGAAGAGGATCTGATTGTTGGACATGGGCGAAACCTGCGAGAGAAGGGCGCGGGGGCCTGTGCACGGGCCGCGGCGCCTGGGCGGAACGATCGTCCGATTGTACCGGAGACGCGCGCGGCGGGCCTGCGGTGCGGTCTGCGGCCTTTCGGCACGTGAAGGATTGATCGGGCCGGGAGGGAGGAGGGCGATTCGGCCCCGTTATCGATCCGGCAAGGGTGGCGGCTTGCGCTTGCCGGTCAGCTCGGCCCAGCGCTTCTCGAGCGGGCCTTCGACCATCGGCTTGATCACCGTGCCGGAGCTCTGCGCATCCCAGGTCTGCACCGAATACGGATGGACGCGCAGCGCGTCGCGTGCGATCACGACGTCCTGGTGCGCGTCGACCAGCCAGTCGTATACGAAGTCGATGCACAGCCGGTAGCCGCGTTTCGTCGCCGCATCGGGCACCTCGTACGGTGCGCGCGTCACGTAGCCGGAGCCGAACACGCCCTTGGGCTCCTTCGCGACGCGGTGCAGGAACACGCGGTCGCCCGGCAGGATGCCGCGCGCGAAGCCGCAGCCCCACACGTCATGTACGGCCTCGCCGGCCTTCACGCGCGCGGCGACGTCGGGCAGGTCGGGCCACGGCCATTTCTTGGGGCTCCAGATCAGCAGGAAAGCGGTCATCGGTTCGGTCGTGCGTCGAATTGGTCAGACGAGAGAGGCAAGGAGCTGCAAGCTTAATCGAATCCCCGCTCGCGATCCCGCGCGGCGGGCACCGCACCGCTGCTTTCAGGCCGGCCGCGCACGCGCACCGGCGGCACGTAAAAAAGTTGCGCGTACAATCATGGGCCTGAGCGCGCCGTTCGCGGCGCGGCCTCCCGTCTTCATCGCCACGCGCGCCCCGATGCGTGCGGGCTCCATTCCGGATACCCATGTCCCACGTCGTCCGGCGCCGGCCCGATGCCCGGCTGATCCTGTTGCTCGGTGCGCTCGCCGCCTGCGGGCCGATCGCTACCGACATGTACCTGCCGAGCCTGCCGTCGATCGCCGACGGCTTCTCCGTCAGCCCTGGCGCCGCGCAGCGCACGCTGACGAGCTTCATGGCCGGCTTCTCGGTCGGCATGCTGCTGTACGGCCCGCTGTCCGACACGTGGGGCCGCCGTCCCGTGCTGCTCGGCGGCATCGCGCTGTTCACGCTCGCGAGCATCGGCTGCTTCGTGTCGACGTCGATCGACATGCTGATCCTCGTGCGCTTCCTGCAGGCGCTTGGCGCCGGCGCGGCGTCGGTGCTGTCGCGCGCGATCGCGCGCGACGCGCACGAGCCGACCGACGCGGCGAAGGTGCTGTCGATGGTCGCGATCGTCACGGCGGTCGGGCCGTTGCTCGCGCCACTGATCGGCGGGCAGATCCTGCGTTTCTCGGGCTGGCGCGGCGTGTTCGTCGTGCTGGCCGTGTTCGGCGCGGTGTGCGCGGCGACCGCGTACCTGCGCGTGCCCGAAACCTGGCCGAAGGAGCGGCGCAAGAGCGCGGCCGTGCTCGCGTCGTTCGCGTCGTATGGGCGCATCCTGTCCGATCCCGTTGCATGGGGGCACATGCTGTGCGGCGGCATGGCGTTCGCGTCGATGTTCTCGTACATCACCGCCACACCGTTCGTGTACATCGAGTATTTCCACGTGTCGCCGCAGCACTACGGGCTGCTGTTCGGCTTGAACGTCGTCGGCATCATGATCGGCAACTTCGCGAACACACGGCTCGTCGGCCGCATCGGCTCGCTGCGCATCATCGCGGCCGCGTCGCTCGTGAGCTGCATCGCATCGCTCGCGGTCGCGCTCGTCGCGCTGACGGGGTGGGGCGGGCTGTGGTCGATCGTCGTGTGCCTGTTCTTCGTCGTCGGCGTGGTCGGGATCCTGTCCGCGAACTGCACGACCGACCTCATGCATCGCTATCCGCACAACGCGGGCGCGTCGGCGGCGGTGTTCGGCGCGATGCAGCTGGCGCTCGGCGCGCTCGCGAGCGTCGCGATCGGCGCACTCGCGGACGGCACGCCGTTCGCGATGGGCGTGACGATCGGCATCTCGGGCGTGCTGTGTTTCGCCGGCCGCTACCTCGTGCTGCGCTGGCACGGGCGGCCCGTCAAGGCGGGCGCCTGAGCCGCGGCCTGACGGCAGAATGAAAAACGCCACCGTGCGCGCTGCGCCGGTGGCGTTTTTGTTTCGAACGCGGGGAGCGGCGGCCGCCGCGCCGCGTCAGTCCCGCGCGACGTCCTTCGCCGCCGGCGACGCGCCGTGGCTCAGCCAGTCGAGCACGTCGGCCGTTTCGTCGTCGCTCGCGCGTGCCTTCGCCTGGGCGACGGCCTCGGGCAGTTCGCCGTTCGTCGACGCACGGCGGATCGCGACGCCGACCGCGAGGATGTCGATCATCAGCAGATGCAGGATCCGCGAGATCATCGACAGCTGCGACTCGCGCATCTCGATGTGGTCGGTTTCGAGCGCGACGGTTGCGCGCTTCGCGAGCGGCGTGTTGCTCGACGTGATCGCGATCACCTTCGCGCCAGCCTGCATCGCGACGTCGAGCACGCGCAGCAGCTCGGGCGCGCGTCCCGACTTCGACACCGCGACGATCACGTCGCCCTTGCCGAGCAGCGCGGCCGACGCGGCCTGCATGTACAGGTCGCCGTACGCGATCGTCGGGATCCCGAAGCGGAAGAACTTGTAATGCGCGTCCTGCGCGACGATGTTCGAGTTGCCGAGCCCGTAGAACTCGATGCGCCGTGCACCGTTCAGGATCTCGATCGCGTTCTCGACGTGCTCGAAATTCAGGTGTTCGCGCAACTGCAGGATCGCCGACACCGTGTTGTCGAGCACCTTCGCGCCGAAGTCGGTGGCCGTGTCGCCGAGATGCACCTGGCTGTGGCTCATCGGGATCGTGCCGGTGAGGCC
This sequence comes from Burkholderia sp. AU45251, assembly GCF_030482905.1. NCBI lineage: Bacteria > Pseudomonadati > Pseudomonadota > Betaproteobacteria > Burkholderiales > Burkholderiaceae > Burkholderia > Burkholderia sp. AU45251. The sequence continues at coordinate 43,347 of NZ_JAUJQH010000020.1, forward strand.
GGTGGCGAGCTTCAGCTTGAAGTCGGACAGCCCCTGGCAGCCGAGCGAGCGGCAGAAGCGGATCACCGTCGGCTGGCTCACGTCGGCCTTGCGCGCGATGTCGACGATCGGATCGTTGATGATCGAGCGCGGATGGTTCAGCGCGAGATCGGCCACGCGGCGCTCGGCCGGCGTCAGCGCGTCGCGCATCTGGCGGATCCGTTCGAACACGGCCGACGACGCACCGCCCGAGCGGTTCGACAGTTGCTCCGCGAGGATCGCCGACACGCCGAGGAACGCCGGATATTCGGCGGTGATCAGGTAGGTCGGGATGTTTTCGAGGTAGTGCGTGAAACGGCCCTTCGCCTCGAAGCGCGCACGGAACGACGAGCGCGTGAACAGTTCGCCGAGCTTCAGCGCGACGCCGCCGCCGATGTACACGCCGCCGAGCGCGCCGAGCGTCAGCGCGACGCTGCCCGCGAACGCGCCGAGAATGCCGCAGAAGCATTCGACCGTCTCGAGCGCGAGGGCGTCGCCCGCATGCGCGCGCTCGACGATCTCGACCGTGTCGACGGTCGCGGCGACGCGCTTCTTGTCGCGCGCGGCGAGCGCGCGATAGACGATCTCCATGCCGGGGCCCGCGCATACGCGTTCGAACGACACGTGCGGAAACTTCTTGCGCGCGTACTGCAGCACCAGATCCTCACGCTCGTCCTGCGGCGCGAACGACGCATGGCCGCCTTCGCTGCCGAGCGCGATCCAGCGGTCGTCGGCCGGAATCAGCCCCGACACGCCGAGCCCGGTGCCGGGCCCGAGCAGCCCGATCACGCTGTTCTGGCGGCGCGTGCCGCCGCCGATCTGCACGCGCTGCGCGTCGGTCAGGCCCGGCAGCGCCATGGCGAGCGCGGTGAAATCGTTGACGACGAGCAGCGTGTCGAAGCCGAGCGCGCGGCGCGTCGCCTCGATCGAGAAGCTCCAGTCGTGGTTGGTCATCGTGACCTGGTCGCCGTCGACCGGATTGGCGATCGCGATCGCCGCGTGATTCACGCGGCTGATCTTCACGTCCTTCAGGTATTTGCGGATCGCGTCGGTGAGCGTCGGATAGTCGGCGCCGGGATACACGCGGATCTGCGTGATGTCGCCCGGGCCGGTTTCCAGCGCGAAGCGCGCGTTGGTGCCGCCGACGTCCGCGAGCAGGCGCGGGCCGTCGGCATGCTGGCCCGCGACGGCCGCCTTACTTTGCGCACCAGTAGACATCGAGCTGGGTCCCCTTGTCGTTGGCCAGTTGGGAAATCGCGTTCTTCTGCAGCGATGCGGCTGCGGCGTCGAGCACCGCGCGCTTGCGTTCGCCCGCGATCAGCAGGAACAGCCGGTCGACGCGCTTGAGCGCATCGAGCGAGAAGCTCACGCGCGCATGCGGCGCGGCGCCGGGATGCACGGCGACGAAACGCTCGGGCGTCGTGATCGCGTGCTCCCATTCGAGCGCATCGGCGAAGATCGACGCGGTGTGGCCGTCCTCGCCCATGCCGAGCACCGCGACGGTCGGCACGCGGTAGTCGGCGTTCGCGTTCAGCGCGGCGACGTGCGCGTCGAGCGCGGCGCGCGTGTCGACGAGCGGCAGGAAGCGGGCCGGGGCCGCTGCGTGTTGCAGCAGCGTATCGCGCACGAGGTGCGCGTTGCTGGCTGCGTCGTCCTCCGGCACCCAGCGGTCGTCGACCAGCGTCACGTCGACGCCGGCCCAGTCGAGCGCCGCGTGCGACAGCGTTTGCAGGAACGGGCGCGGGCTGGTGCCGCCGGACACCGCGAGCGTCGGGCGCGCGGGGCCGGCGAGCGCGGCGCGCAGCGCATCGCCGACGGCGCGCGCGAGCGCGTCGCTTTGCGCTTCCTGGGTGTCGAAAGCGTGGATCTCGATCACATCTCCTCCGGACTGCTTTGTCTGTTCAAATCGTACGAATCGTGGGGCACGTTGCCGCGTACGGTGGCGTGCGCGGCAACGGTTTGCATCAGTTCTCTTCTTCGAGCCAGCAGGTGTCGTGCTGCGCGAGCATCGCGCTCGCCGCGGCCGGCCCCCACGTGCCCGCCGCGTACGGCTTCGGCGGCTTCAGCGTGCGTGCCCATTCGTTCAGGATAGGCTCGACCCAGCGCCATGCGGCTTCCTGTTCGTCGCGGCGCACGAAGAGGGCGAGCCGGCCGTTGATCACGTCGAGCAGCAGGCGCTGGTACGCCTCCATCTGCCCTTCCTTGAAGAACTGGTCGAACGCGAGGTCGAGGTGCACGCTCGCGAGGTTCATCCCTTCGCCCGGCTGTTTCGCGAGGCAGTACAGGCGGATCGTTTCGTTCGGCTGCAGCCGGATCACGAGGCGGTTCGAGCCGGGACGCAGCGCGGTGGGCCCGAGCGCCGAGTGCGGCACCGGGCGGAAATTGACGACGATCTCCGCGACGCGATCGGCAAGACGCTTGCCGGTGCGCAGGAAGAACGGCACGCCGGCCCAGCGCCAGTTCTCGATCTCGACCTTCAGCGCGACGAAGGTTTCGGTCTGGCTGTCGGGCTTCACGCCCGGCTCGGTCGCGTAGGCCGGCACCTGCGCGCCCTTGATCACGCCCGCATGATACTGGCCGCGCACGGCCACCTTGCCGATGTCGCGCGGATCGACCGGCTTCAGCGCGCGCAGCACGCGCAGCTTCTCGTCGCGTACCGAATCCGAATCCATCGAGTGCGGCGGTTCCATCGCGACGATCGACAGCAGCTGCAGCAGGTGGTTCTGCACCATGTCGCGCAGCGCGCCCGTATTGTCGTAGAAATCGCCGCGCGCCTCGACGCCGAGCTCCTCGGCGATCGTGATCTGGATGCTCTCGACCCATTCGCGGCGCCACAACGGCTCGAACAGCGCATTGCCGAAGCGCAGCGCGAGCAGGTTCTGCACGGGTTCCTTGCCGAGGTAGTGGTCGATCCGGTAGATCTGGCCTTCCGCGAAGATCTCGCCGACCGCGTCGTTGATCGCGTTCGACGACTTCAGGTCGTAGCCGAGCGGCTTCTCGAGCACGATTCGCGAGCCTTCGTTCAGGCCGACCGACGCGAGCGCCTTGCAGATCGGCACGAACAGCGACGGGCCCGTCGCCAGATAGAACACCCGGATGCCGGGCAGCGATGCCACGGCGTCGCGCAGCACGACGTAGTCTTCCGCGCGGCCGAGATCGAGGTGCACATACTCGATGCGATCGAGGAAGGACTTCCACGCAGCTTCGTCGAACGCCTTGCCGGCGGCCTTGGCCGCGTGCGGCTTCACGTGGGTGTCGACCCACTCGAGATAGGACGCCCGATCCGATTCATGACGCGCCACAGCGACGATCCGGCCGCTCTCCGCCAGCATGTTCGCACGGTGCGCTTCGAACAGCGCGGGCAGGATCTTGCGCATCGACAGATCGCCGGTGCCGCCGAAAAGTACGAAGGTAAAGCTGGAATCGGTATGCATGTGTCTCCGCCGGGTTGGGGGGCTGGGAAGCGATCCGTAGTGCGATAAAAATATTTTTGACACTGAATTGTAGTTTAACTACAATCCGCCGCAAGGGGTAGCACCTGGGTGAAGAAAAAAAGAAGTGCGGTCGATGAACTGCGCGAGCTTCGCCTTCGGGAACGCCTTGTGCCGAATGTTATCGGACATTGACGGCGCGCATCGTCAGCGCGACGTCGGCCCCGGGCTCGCGCCGCAGCATCGCGGCGGGCCAGAAACACAAAGAGGAGACACGCCGTTGAATCTCGATTCACGCTTTCTGTAAGAGCCCGGCCGGTCATCGGCCCCGTACGCTGCATGCGTCCCGCGGCTCGATTTCCCCGTCGTTATCAAGAAGCCGGTTCCCCGTCGGGGAACCTCACGAGTTGATTCAGTCTGGAGGAGATAAGTAATGAAAGTTCGCTCGATCATGGGCGCGCTCTGCGCCGCAGGTCTGATGGCTGGCGCCGTGGCGGCGCAGGCAGCCGAAAACGTGACGGTGCTGCACTGGTGGACCTCGGGCGGCGAGTCGAAGGCCGTCGGCGTGCTGAAGGACGACGTGCAGAAGCAGGGCTACGTGTGGAAAGACTTCGCGGTCGCGGGCGGCGCCGGTGCCGCGGCGATGACCGCGCTGAAGACCAAGGTGATCAGCGGCGACGCACCGTCGGCCGCGCAGATCAAGGGCCCGCTGATCCAGGACTGGGCCGACCAGGGCGTGCTCGTCAACATCGATTCCGCGGCCGGCGACTGGAAGCAGAACCTGCCGCCGGAAATCGACAAGATCATCAAGTACAAGGGCCACACCGTCGCGGCGCCGTTCTCGGTGCACCGCGTGAACTGGCTGTACATCAACAAGGCCGCGCTCGACAAGGTCGGCGCGAAGGTGCCGACCACCTGGCCTGAATTCTTCGCGGTGGCCGACAAGCTGAAGGCCGCGGGCATCCAGCCGGTCGCGATGGGCGGCCAGCCGTGGCAGGACCTGACGCTGTGGGAAGACGTCGTGCTGTCGCAGGGCCCCGCGTTCTACAAGAAGGCGCTGGTCGACCTCGACCAGGCGACGCTGACCTCGCCGCAGATGCTGTCCGTGTTCGACACGGTGCGCAAGATCCAGGGCTACTTCGATACCGGCCGTAACGGCCGCGACTGGAACCTCGCGACCGCGATGGTGATCAACGGCAAGGCCGGCATGCAGTTCATGGGCGACTGGGCGAAGGGCGAGTTCGAGAACGCCGGCAAGAAGTCGGGCAAGGACTACATCTGCGCACCGGTGCCGGGCACGGCGAATGCTTACACGTTCAACGTCGATTCGTTCGTGTTCTTCCAGCAGAAGGGCGACAAGGCGGCAACGCCGGGCCAGCTCGCGCTCGCGAAGACGATCATGACGCCGGACTTCCAGGAGCAGTTCAGCCTGCTGAAGGGTTCGGTGCCGGTACGCCTCGGCGTGAAGATGGACAAGTTCGACGACTGCGCGAAGAAGTCGTATGCCGACGAGCAGACCGCGATCAAGTCGGGCGGCTTCGTGCCGTCGCTCGCGCACGGGATGGCGCAGAGCGATGCGACCGCCGGCGCGATCACGGACGTCGTGACGAAGTTCATGAACTCGCAGCAGGATTCGAAGAGCGCGGTCGCCGCGCTCGCGAAGGCCGCGAAGGTCAAGTAACGCGCGACAGGCGCCCGGCCGGAAGCGCTTCATCGGCCGGGCGTTTTTGCATGTGCAGCAAACGGGCTCGCCCGCGGGCTCGTGCCGTATCTGGCGCCGGCCCGGCCTGCGTCGCCCTCGTTCCAGGAGTCGAATCAAGTGGCTGCCCCTCTTAGCGGAAACGGATCCGGCGCTGCCGCCGCACGGCGTACGTCGCCGATGTCGGCCTTCGCCGATCGCTGGATCCCGAAGCTCGTGCTTGCGCCGAGCGTCGCGATCGCCGTGGTGTTCATCTACGGCTTCATCCTGATTACCGGCTATCTGTCGCTGACCAATTCGCGGCTGTTGCCGAACTACGAATTCGACGGCTTCGGCCGTTACTCGGACCTGTTCCAGAACGACGTGTGGTGGACCTCCGCCGCGAACCTCGGCTGGTTCGGGATTCCGTTCATCGTGGTCTGCGTCGCGCTCGGGCTGTTCCTCGCGATCCTGCTCGACCAGCGGATCCGCAACGAAGGCGCGCTGCGCGCGGTCTTCCTGTACCCGATGGCGCTGTCGTTCATCGTCACCGGCACCGCGTGGCAGTGGATCCTGAACCCGGGCCTCGGCCTCGAGAAGGTGATGCACGACTGGGGCTGGACGAGCTTCTCGTTCGGCTGGCTCGACGATCCGGACAAGGCGATCTTCTGCGTGGTGATCGCGGCCGTGTGGCAATCGACCGGCTTCGTGATGGCGCTGTTCCTCGCGGGGCTGCGCGGTGTCGATGCGGAGATCTTCAAGGCCGCGCAGGTGGACGGCGCGACGCTGCCGACCATCTACCGCAAGATCGTGATCCCGAGCATGCGCCCGGTGTTCTTCTCGGTGCTGCTGATCCTCTGCCACATCACGATCAAGACCTTCGACCTGGTCGTCGCGCTGACGGCGGGCGGCCCGGGCACGTCGTCGTCGCTGCCGGCCATGTTCATGTACACGTTTTCGTTCAACCGCGGCCAGCTCGGGCTCGGCGCGGCGTCCTCGGTGATGATGCTCGCGACCGTGGTCGCGGTGCTGGTGCCGCTGATGTATATGGAATCGAGGAGCACCCGCAATGCAGCCTAAGATGACGATCAGCCGGGCAGTGATCTATGCGGCACTGATCCTGTTCGCGCTGTATTTCCTGTTCCCGATCTACGTGATGCTGTCGACGTCGTTCAAGGATCTCGACCAGCTGCGCACCGGCAACCTGCTGACGCCGCCCACCACGTGGACCATCGATCCGTGGGTGAAGGCCTGGAGCGGCGCCTGTACCGGCGTGCGCTGCGACGGCATGAAGCCGTTCTTCCTGAACTCGCTGCAGATGGTGATCCCGGCCGTGCTGATCTCGTCGCTGATCGGCGCGTTCAACGGCTACGTGCTCACGCACTGGCGCTTTCGCGGCGCCGACGCGCTGTTCACGATGATGCTGGTCGGCTGCTTCATCCCGTTCCAGGTGATCCTGCTGCCGATGGCGCGCCTGCAGGGGATGCTCGGCCTCGCCAACACGATTCCGGGCCTCGTGTTCGTGCACGTCGTGTACGGCATCGCGTTCACGACGATGTTCTTCCGCAACTTCTACGTGAGCGTGCCGGCCGAGCTCGTGAAGGCCGCGCGCATCGACGGCGCGGGCTTCTTCACGATCTTCACGAAGATCCTGCTGCCGGTGTCGCTGCCGATCTTCATGGTGTGCCTGATCTGGCAGTTCACGCAGATCTGGAACGACTTCCTGTTCGGGATCGTGTTCTCCGGCGTCGATTCGATGCCGATCACGGTTGCGCTGAACAACCTCGTCAACACGTCGACGGGCGTGAAGGAATACAACGTCGACATGGCCGGCGCGATCATCGCCGCGCTGCCGACGCTGCTCGTCTACATCGTCGCCGGCCGCTACTTCGTGCGCGGGCTGACGGCGGGCGCGGTGAAGGGGTAAGCGCGGCTTCATCCGATACGACGAACCGGCCGCGCCTCGCGCGCGGCGCATCGAAACGAACCCGACGCGGCGCCCGAGTGCGCCGCGCGAGACGAGACAGAGGATTCACAGCATGGCAAGCCTTTCCATCCGTGACGTGTACAAGACCTACCCGAACGGGGTGCCGGTCCTGAAGGGTGTCGACATCGAGATCGAGGACGGACAGTTCCTGATCCTGGTCGGCGGGTCGGGCTGCGGGAAGTCGACGCTGCTCAACATGATCGCCGGGCTCGAGACGGTCACGAGCGGCGAGATCTGCATCGACGGCAAGGTCGTCAACGACCTGTCGCCGAAGGATCGCGACATCGCGATGGTGTTCCAGTCGTACGCGCTGTATCCGTCGATGACGGTGCGCGAGAACATCTCGTTCGGCCTGAACATCCGCAAGGTGCCGAAGAGCGAGCAGCAGCAGATCGTCGACCGCGTGTCGCAGATGCTGCAGATCCAGCACCTGCTCGACCGCAAGCCGGGCCAGCTGTCGGGCGGCCAGCGCCAGCGCGTCGCGATGGGCCGTGCGCTCGCGCGCGATCCGTCGCTGTTCCTGTTCGACGAGCCGCTGTCGAACCTCGACGCGAAGCTGCGCATCGAGATGCGCGCGGAAATCAAGCTGCTGCACCAGCGCCTCGGCACGACGATCGTCTACGTGACGCACGACCAGATCGAGGCGATGACGCTCGGCGACCGGATCGCGGTGATGAAGGATGGCGTGGTCCAGCAGTTCGGCGCGCCGCAGGAGATCTACGATTCGCCGTCGAACCTGTTCGTCGCGGGTTTCATCGGCGCGCCGCCGATGAACTTCATCAACGGCAAGCTGGTCGAGCAGGGCAGCGGGATCGCGCTCGAAGTCGACACGGGCGTCAAGCGCGGCGCGCTGAACCTGCCGTTCGACGCGGCGAAGCTGAAGTCGCACGTCGGCCGCGAGGTGATCCTCGGCCTGCGTCCGGAGCGCATCACCGACGTGCGCCACGCGCACAACGGCGACGCGTCGCACCTGCAGCCGTTCGACGTGCGTGTCGACGTGACCGAACCGACCGGGCCGGATACGCACGTGTTCGCGCAGGTGAACGGCAAGCGCATCGTGAGCCGCGTGCATCCGGCCGCGAACCCGCAGCCTGACCAGACGCTGTCGCTGCTGTTCGACGTGTCGAAGGCGGTGCTGTTCGATCCGGCGTCGGAAGAGCGGATCGCGTGATGTCGCGTGAGCGCTGAATGAAGCAAAAAGGGGCCGTCGTCGGACGGCCCCTTTGTTTCGGCGCGACGGTCGATGTTGCGGCGACAGTCAGTGCGGCAGCCGTACGTCGAACTTGAACGTCGCGAGCCGCGCGACGAGGATGAAGCCGGTCGCGAGCAGCACGCTGTAGACGGAATCGAACTGCAGCCACACGAGCAGCAGGTAGAACCAGCAGCCGACGAACGCGCAGGTCGCATACGGCCGCGAATCGCGCAGGATCAGCGGGATGTCGTTGCACAGCACGTCGCGGATGATCCCGCCGACCACGCCCGTGATCACGCCCATCATCACCGCGATGAAACGCGGCATCTCGGCATCGAGTGCGATCGCCGTGCCCGAAATGCTGAAGATCCCGAGCCCGATCGCATCGGCGACGAGCAGCAATCGCTCGGCCGACAGCCGCGACAGCATCCGCAGCACGAACGGTGCGAACAATGCGAGCACGAAGATCACGATCACGTAGTCGTCGTGCACGACCCAGTAGAACGGCCGGCGCTCGAGCAGGATGTCGCGCAGCGTGCCGCCGCCGAACGCGGTGGCGAGCGCCACCACGAACGTGCCGACCGAGTCGAGACGGTTCTTGCGCGCCTCGATGAAACCCGAGATCGCAAAGGCCAGCGTGGCGATCGCCTCCAGTATCGCGATCGCGAGCGTCAGCCTAGGATGCGGCACGCGGCCCCCGGTCGCCCGGCGCCGCGAACGGCTGCAGCAGCACCAGCACCGCGCCGGCGCCGCCATCGTTGCCGCGCGCCTCGCAGAACGCGATCACTTCTTCCTTCTGCACGAGCCACGCGCGCACCTTGCCTTTCAGCACGGGTTCCTTGCCGATCGAGCCGAGCCCCTTGCCGTGGATTACGCGCAGGCAGCGCAGCCCCTTCTTGCCGGCTTCGCGGATGAATTCGGCGAGTGCATCGCGCGCCTCGTCGCGCCGCATCCCGTGCAGGTCGATCTGCGCCTGCACGATCCACGCGCCGCTGCGCAGCTTGCGCACCACGTCGCGGCTGATGCCGGGGCGGTGGTAGTACAGCGAGTCGTCGCTGTCGAGCAGCGTCTCGGGATCGAATTCGTCGGACAACGTCGCGTTCAGCACGGCTTCCTCGTCGCGCTGCGTCTGCTTCGGCACCGGGTCCGGCGGCGTGCGGCCGGCCGCCGCGCGCGGCGGCGCATTGAGCGGCTGGATCGCGCCGATCTCGTTGCGGAACAGGTTCGCGTCGGCTTCCGCCTTGCGCTCTGCCTTCGTCGATTCGATGCGCTCGCGGTCGCGGCGATCGGCTTCGCCTTGCAGCGACTTGCGCAGCGCGCCGAGGCCCGCGAGCCCCTGGCCGCGCAACGTGGCGGGATCGGGTGCGGGCGCCGGCGCGGCGGGCGCGGGGTTCGCGGGACGGGCGGCGATCTGCCGCTTCGCGGGATCGCTCGGATGGGGCTGGTTCTTCGCCATGATTCGGTACGCAGGGCAGGCGCGTTCGGGCGCGCGGGCAAAAAAAAGCCGCTGCACGGCGGCAGCGGCTTGTCCGGCCAGAGCCGCTTCGCGGCAGCGGACGCCATTGTAGCGCCCGGCGCGGCAGGTCTCGCGGCTTACTTCTTGTCGTGCAGGCTTTCGAGGTAGCGCTGCGCGTCGAGCGCGGCCATGCAGCCCGTGCCGGCGCTGGTGATCGCCTGGCGGTACACGTTGTCCTGCACGTCGCCCGCGGCGAACACGCCCGCGACGCTCGTCGACGTCGCGTTGCCGTGCAGGCCGCTCTTCGTCAGGATGTAGCCGTCCTTCATCTCGAGCTGGCCCTGGAACAGGTCCGTGTTCGGCTTGTGGCCGATCGCGACGAACACGCCCTGCACGGCGAGATCTTCCGTCGCGCCGGTCTTCACGTTCTTGATGCGCAGGCCCGTGACGCCCGAATCTTCGCCCGTCACTTCGTCGAGCACGTGATCCCACTTGATCACGACGGCGCCTTCCTTTTCCTTCTCCAGCAGGCGGTCGATCAGGATCGGTTCCGCGCGGAACTTGTCGCGGCGGTGGATCACCGTGACCTTCTTCGCGATGCCCGTCAGGTAGAGCGCTTCCTCGACGGCCGTGTTGCCGCCGCCGATCACGGCGACTTCCTGGCCGCGATAGAAGAAGCCGTCGCAGGTCGCGCAGGCCGACACGCCCTTGCCCATGAACAATTCTTCGGACGGCAGGCCGAGATACTGCGCGGACGCGCCGGTCGCGATGATCAGCGAGTCGCACGTGTATTCGCCCGAGTCGCCGATCAGGCGGATCGGCTGCTCGTGCAGCTTCGCGGTGTGGATATGGTCGAAGATGATTTCGGTGTTGAAGCGCTCGGCGTGCTCGAGGAAGCGCGCCATCAGCTCCGGACCCTGCACGCCTTTCGCGTCAGCCGGCCAGTTTTCGACATCGGTCGTGGTCATCAGCTGGCCGCCCTGCGCGATGCCGGTGATCAGCACCGGGGACAGGTTGGCGCGTGCTGCGTAGACGGCAGCCGTGTAGCCGGCGGGGCCGGAACCGAGAATCAGGACTTTGGCGTGTTTGGGCGTGGACATGTGCGAATCCGTAAAAGGCGGCCGCGGCGGGCGGGGTGGGGCTCGCCGTACGATCCGGGTTGACCGGGATGCCGTCATAGATGGGTATCAGACGCGCATTATAAAGGCCCCGTTGCTGCGTTGCCGAACGAGAGTTTCAATCGCGGCGATAGTGTCGGGCGGCGCAACGGCCGCGCACGCGGGGCGGGCGGGGCGCTGGTTCGGGGCTGCACAGAAGCGGCGCCCGACGCCTGGCCGGACTGGGGGGGAAGGGCCGCTGCGGAGCGCGTCCGCGGGGCCGGCCGTACCCCGGCCCTCTTATGTAACCGTCATTTACACTTGGCGGCCCGGTGCAGCGTTTACAATAAGCGGGATCGAACGACAGGCGGGCGCACGGCCCGTCCTCTTTATACGGATTCATGGCAAAAGCTCCTTATTCCGCCCAGGCACAGGCGTTGCCGCACCGGATGTCGAAGCTCCTCACGGAGATCCGCTGGATTCTCCAGGTCGCGCTCTGCGCATTTCTGGTGATGGCCCTGCTGAGCTACAGCCGGCGCGATCCGAGCTGGACGCACGCCGCCCAGGTGGACCACATCTCGAACTGGGCCGGCCGCGTCGGCGCGTGGACGGCCGACATCATCCTGCTGCTGTTCGGCCTGTCGGCCTACTGGCTGATCGTGCCGCTCGCGCGGCGCATCGCCGTCAACTATCGCCGCATCACGCGCCACGAGGCGGTCGCGGACGAACCCGAGCGGCCGATTGGCTGGCTCACCGAAATCCTCGCGTTCGTGCTCGTCGTGCTGGCGTGCGACGGCATCGAGGCGCTGCGCATGTGGTCGCTGAAGGTGCAGCTGCCGCGCGCGCCGGGCGGTGTCGTCGGCGAGGCCGTCGCGGGTGCGATGTCGCATGCGTTCGGCTTCACGGGCGGCACGCTGCTGCTGCTGATCGCGCTGGCGATCGGCCTGTCGCTGTATTTCCGCTTCTCGTGGCTGTCGGTCGCCGAGCGCGTCGGCGGCGCGATCCTGTCTGCCGTCAACGTCGCGAAGCTGCGCCGCGAGGCCGAGCGCGACCGCAAGCTCGGCGAGGCCGCGGCCGTGCGCCGCGAGGGCAAGGTCGAGGAGGAGCGCGTGCGCATCGAGGATCACGAGCCCGTGACGATCGTGCCGCCGGTCGTCACGCCGGTGAAGTCCGAGCGCGTCGAGCGCGAGCGCCAGGTGCCGCTCTTCACCGACCTGCCGGGCGATTCGACGCTGCCGGCGGTGTCGCTGCTCGATCCCGCACCGAAGGCGCAGGAGGCGATTTCCGCCGATACGCTCGAATTCACGTCGCGCCTGATCGAGAAGAAGCTGAAGGACTTCGGCGTCGAGGCGAGCGTCGTCGCCGCGTATCCGGGCCCGGTCGTCACGCGCTACGAGATCGAACCGGCCACCGGCGTGAAGGGCAGCCAGATCGTCAACCTCGCGAAGGATCTCGCGCGTTCGCTGTCGCTCGTGTCGATCCGCGTCGTCGAGACGATCCCCGGCAAGAACTACATGGCGCTCGAACTGCCGAACCAGCGCCGCCAGACGGTGCACCTGTCCGAAATCATCGGCTCCGAAGTCTATGCGGCCGCGTCGTCGGCGCTGACGCTGAGCCTCGGCAAGGACATCGGCGGCAAGCCGGTGTGCGCCGATCTCGGGAAGATGCCTCACCTGCTGGTCGCCGGCACGACCGGTTCGGGCAAGTCGGTCGGGATCAACGCGATGATCCTGTCGCTGCTGTATAAAGCGACCGCCGACCAGGTGCGCCTGATCCTGATCGATCCGAAGATGCTCGAAATGAGCGTCTACGAAGGCATTCCGCACCTGCTGTGCCCGGTCGTCACCGACATGCGCCAGGCCGGCCACGCGCTGAACTGGACGGTCGCGGAGATGGAGCGCCGCTACAAGCTGATGAGCAAGCTCGGCGTGCGCAACCTGGCCGGCTACAACAACAAGATCGACGAGGCCGCGAAGCGCGAAGAGAAGCTGCCGAATCCGTTCAGCCTGACGCCGGAAGATCCGGAGCCGCTTGGCCGCCTGCCGAACATCGTCGTCGTGATCGACGAGCTGGCCGACCTGATGATGGTCGTCGGCAAGAAGGTCGAGGAACTGATCGCGCGGATCGCGCAGAAGGCGCGTGCGGCCGGTATCCACCTGATCCTTGCCACGCAGCGTCCGTCGGTCGACGTGATCACCGGCCTCATCAAGGCCAACGTGCCGACCCGGATCGCGTTCCAGGTGTCGTCGAAGATCGACTCGCGCACGATTCTCGACCAGATGGGCGCCGAATCGCTGCTCGGGATGGGCGACATGCTTTACCTGGCGCCGGGCACCGGGCTGCCGGTGCGGGTGCACGGCGCGTTCGTCGCGGACGACGAAGTGCATCGCGTCGTCGAGAAGCTCAAGGAGCAGGGCGAGCCGAACTACGTCGAGGGCCTGCTCGAAGGCGGCACCGCCGACGGCGACGAGGGCTCGGCCGGCGCGGGAACCGGCGAAGGCGGCGACGAGTCTGATCCGCTGTACGACCAGGCGGTCGAGATCGTCATCAAGAACCGCCGCGCGTCGATCTCGCTCGTGCAGCGCCACCTGCGGATCGGCTATAACCGCGCGGCGCGGCTGCTCGAGCAGATGGAGCAGTCGGGGCTCGTGTCGGCGATGTCGTCGAGCGGCAACCGCGAAATTCTTGTGCCGGCGCGCGACGCGGAATGAGTCCGCGGCGCTCGCAGCGCCGGCCACCCAGGGAGAAAACCGCAATATGCAGCAACATTCGTTCGCAATGTCCCTTCGTTCGACGCGGCGCTGGCTCGGCGCGGCGCTCGCCGGCGCATCGCTGATGCTCGCGGCGACGCACGCGTTCGCGGGCGGCACCGAGCAACTGAAGGCGTTCGTGTCGCAGGTGCGTTCGGCGAAGGGCGACTTCACGCAGCAGATCGTCAAGGCACCGTCGAAGGGCGCGAGCGCCGTGCAGGCCGTGCCGAAGCCCACCGACAATTCGAGCGGCACGTTCGTGTTCGCGCGCCCGGGCAAGTTCATCTGGACGTACCAGAAGCCGTACCAGCAGGTGCTGCAGGCCGACGGCGAGAAGCTCTACGTGTACGACCGCGACCTGAACCAGGTCACCGAGCGCAAGCTGAACGGCGCGCTGGGCGCGAGCCCGGCCGCGATCCTGTTCGGCAGCAACGATCTCGAGAAGAACTACACGCTGCGCGATGCCGGCGAGAAGGGCGGCATCGAGTGGCTCGAGATGCTGCCGAAGGCGCAGGACACGCAGTTCCAGCGGATCGGCATCGGCTTCAAGAACGGCACGCTCGCCGCGATGGAGTTGCACGACGTGTTCGGCAACGTCACGCTGCTGACGTTTACGAACATCCAGACCAATCCGCCGCTGAAGGGCGATACGTTCAAGTTCGTCGTGCCGAAGGGCGCGGACGTGATTACCGGCTGACCGGCGCCGCGCGCCGCGCTCCCGCAACGGGCCTGCCGGCGACGGCAGGCCCGTTTCGTTTCTGGGCGCGGGCACCGGGCGGCACCGGGTGCGGCGGGGCTTTCGCGCGGCTGTCATAATGTCGGGTCCGGCGGCCGCGTTCGGCCGCTACCGTTTGAAGTGGAGCGAGGGTTCATGTCCGACCTGTTTCAAGTCGAGCCGCGCCGGCCGCTCGCCGAGTCGCTGCGGCCGAAGACGCTCGCCGAGGTGATCGGCCAGACGCATTTGCTGGGCGAAGGCAAGCCGCTGCGGCTCGCGTTCGAATCGGGCAAGCCGCATTCGATGATCCTGTGGGGGCCGCCCGGCGTCGGCAAGACGACGCTCGCGCGGCTCACCGCGCTCGCGTTCGACTGCGAGTTCATCGCGCTGTCGGCGGTGCTCGGCGGCGTGAAGGACATCCGCGAGTCGATGGAGCAGGCGAAGGACACGCTGAACCGCACCGGCCGCCACACGATCCTGTTCGTCGACGAAATCCACCGCTTCAACAAGGGGCAGCAGGACGCGTTGCTGCCGTTCGTCGAGTCGGGGCTCGTGACCTTCATCGGCGCGACGACCGAGAACCCGAGCTTCGAGGTCAATTCGGCACTGCTGTCGCGTGCGCAGGTGTACGTGCTGAAGTCGCTGAACGACGACGAGATGCGCCAGTTGCTGAAGCGCGCACAGGAAATCGCGCTCGACGGCCTTGCGTTCGACGACAAGGCGATCGATACGCTGGTCGGCTATGCGGACGGCGATGCGCGGCGCTTCCTGAACCTGCTCGAGCAGGCGCAGACAGCCGCCACGTCGGCCGGCGTCGCGACGATCGATGCCGAGTTCGTCAGCAGCGCGATGACGCTGAACGCGCGGCGCTTCGACAAGGGCGGCGACAACTTCTACGATCAGATTTCGGCGCTGCACAAGTCGGTGCGCGGTTCGAGCCCGGACGGTGCGCTGTACTGGTTCTGCCGGATGATCGACGGCGGCGCGGATCCGAAGTATCTCGCGCGGCGTATCGTGCGGATGGCGTGGGAAGACATCGGCCTCGCCGATCCGCGTGCGCTGCAGATGGCGAACGACGCGGCCGAAACCTACGAGCGGCTCGGCTCGCCGGAAGGCGAGCTCGCGCTCGGGCAGGCGGTGATCTATCTCGCGTGCGCAGCGAAGAGCAATGCGGGCTACAACGCGTTCAACCAGGCGATGGCGTTCGTGAAGCAGGACAAGTCGCGCGAGGTGCCCGTGCATCTGCGCAACGCGCCGACCAAGCTGATGAAGGAACTCGGCTACGGTCATGCCTACCGTTACGCGCACGACGAGCCGAATGCGTATGCGGCCGGCGAGACGTACCTGCCGGACGGGATGCGCGAACCGCGCTGGTACAAGCCGGTGCCGCGCGGGCTCGAATCGAAGATCGCCGACAAGCTCGCGTGGCTGCGCGAACTCGACCGCGAGGCCGGCAAGAAGGACTGACGGGCGCGCGCGGCCCGGTGAGGCCGGCGCCGCCGCGAGTGTGTCAGCGCTTGCGGGCCGGCTGCTTCTTCCAGTAGCCGAACGGCTCCTGATGGCACTCGATGTCGAGCTCGGTGACGCGGGCGTGCAGGCTCTGCTGCGCATCGGCGATCGCGAGGTTGTAGATCGCGGGCGCGATTTCCTCGACGAAGAAGTGCAGCAGTGCGCCGGCCTGGATATTGCCGATCGGCTCGTCCATGTTTTCCGTGAAATAGCGTTGCAGCGACGCGATCGCGCGGTCGCGTACGTCCTTGTCCAGTTCGATGGCCATCGGGTTCCTTGAGTAGCTGTGACGGGTGGCGGGTGCCTCGCTCGATGCACTGCGGCGGGCGCACACGGATGTTTCGCGATCCGCCGCGCGTCGATGCCGCGCGATTCGGCGGGTGCCGACGGGCGGACCGGCAATGCGATACTGCCATGGCCGTCGCACCCCGGTCATCGCCCGTTTGCAGCATTGTCCGTCCGGCCAGTGCCGTGGCGGCCCCGCGGTGCGTTAGAATTCCCGTCTTACACAACGATTCTCCAAGTCCTCCCATGCTCGACATCCAGTTGCTGCGCAAAGACCTCGACGGCGTCGCCCAGCGCCTCGCCGATCGCGGCTACACCCTCGACATCGCCGCGTTCTCCGCCCTCGAAGCGGAGCGCCGCGCGATCCAGACCCGCACCGAAGAGCTCCAGGCACGCCGTAACAGCCTGTCGAAGCAGATCGGCGCGATGAAGGGGAAGGGCGAGGACACGTCGGCCGTGATGGCCGAGGTCGGTGGGATCGGTGACGAAATGAAGGCGGGAGAAGCCAAGCTCGGCGAAATCCAGACGCGCCTGTCCGACCTGATGCTGGGCATGCCGAACATCGCGCATGAAAGCGTGCCGGTCGGCAAGGACGAAGCCGACAACGTCGAAGTGCGCCGCTGGGGCACGCCGCGCCAGTTCGATTTCGAGGTGAAGGATCACGTCGACGTCGGCACGCCGCTCGGCCTCGATTTCGAGACCGGCGCGAAGCTCGCCGGCGCGCGTTTCACGATGCTGCGCGGCCCGATCGCGCGCCTGCACCGCGCGCTTGCGCAGTTCATGATCGACACGCACACGCTGCAGCACGGCTATACCGAAACGTATACGCCGTACATCGTGAACCCCGAGATCCTGTACGGCACGGGCCAGCTGCCGAAGTTCGCGGACGACATGTTCCGCGTCGAGAAGGGCGGCGAGGAGAACAAGGTCACGCAATACTTGATCTCCACGTCGGAAATCTCGTTGACGAACACCGTGCGTGAGTCGATCGTCGATGCATCCGCACTGCCGATCAAGCTGACCGCGCATTCCCCGTGCTTCCGCTCGGAAGCCGGTTCGTACGGCCGCGACACGCGCGGGATGATCCGCCAGCACCAGTTCGACAAGGTCGAGATGGTGCAGGTCGTCGCGCCGGAAGCGTCGTACGCGGCGCTCGACGAGATGGTCGGTCATGCGGAAGCGATCCTGCAGAAGCTCGGCCTGCCGTACCGCGTGATCACGTTGTGCACGGGCGACATGGGCTTCTCGGCCGCGAAGACGTTCGACCTCGAGGTGTGGCTGCCTGCGCAGAACACCTACCGCGAAATCTCGAGCTGCTCGAACACCGAAGCGTTCCAGGCGCGCCGGATGCAGGCGCGTTTCCGCAACGCGCAGGGCAAGCCCGAGCTCGTGCATACGCTGAACGGTTCGGGTCTCGCCGTCGGCCGTACGCTCGTCGCGGTGCTGGAGAACTACCAGAACGCGGACGGCTCGGTCACGGTGCCGGAAGTGCTGCGTCCGTACACGGGTGGCATCGAGCGCATCGACGCGCCCGTGAAGGCGTCGTAAGATCGCGCGCCTGCAAGCCCTTGGTGCTCTCGTAAAAATTTTTGCAAAAAGGGCTTGTGGGTTTCGAAGAGATCGTTCTATAATCTTTTCTTTCGCGGAAACGACCAACCGCGAAATGCAGTAAGGAAGGAGAGGTGGCAGAGTGGTCGAATGTACCTGACTCGAAATCAGGCGTACGGTTTCCCCGTACCGTGGGTTCGAATCCCACCCTCTCCGCCAAAATACGAAGCCCCTTGATCCGGAAGGATCAAGGGGTTTTTCGTTTTGGGCACGCGGCGCGTGTGTCGTATCGCAAGCCGTTGCAGTGTCAACAGCTTGACCGTCGGCAATCCGGATCGTGCTGATGCCGCGGCGCCCGCCGCGTGCATGATCCTGCCGCGTCTTTGATACAGCCGCGCTGAACGGCGCATACAGCGTCCCCATGACGAACCGTGTGTCGAAAGTCCTGACGGGCATGGCGCTGTTCGTACTCGCATCCGCGTTGTTCGTCGTCGTGCGCCGCTGAGTGGCGAGCCCGCGCAGGGCCGCGACCGCCGGGCCGCGCGACGCATCCGACCTGATCGGACTGGCCGGTCTTGTCGTGCGTATCCAGTCTTCACCACTTTCTTCAGCTTTAAGCCCGCGCTTCCGGCGCCGTTAACACGAGGCGGCAGCCGGCGCCCGTGCCGGACCGCATCGTTCCCCGTCGATTCAAGGTTCCATGAAGCTGAGCTACAAGATTCCCCTCGCATTCGCTATCGCGCTGCTGCTGATGTTCGGTGGCGCGCTGTACGGTATCCACATTCTCAATCGGTCAATCGATACGTTTGCCGAAGACGTGCAGACGAACGTCGGCGACGAACGGCTCGTGTCGGCCACGCTCGTGCAATTCAAGCTGCAGGTGCAGGAATGGAAGGACACGCTGCTGCGCGGCAAGCAGCCCGACAAGCTCGACCGGTACTGGCAGGCGTTCCAGACGCGCGAGCGGACGGTCGATACGCTCGCCGCGCAGCTCGTTCACCAGTTGCCGCCCGGTGAGAGCCGCTCGCTCGTCGAGCAGTTCATGCGCGCACACACGGCGATGGGCGAGGGCTACCGGCGCGGGTTCGACGCGTTCAAGGCTGCCGGATTCGAGCCGTCGGCCGGCGATGCCGCTGTGGCGGGCGTCGACCGCGAACCCGCGGCGCTGCTGGAGCGGGCCGCGAAGTCGATCGCCGACGAGAGTGCCGCCGTATCGGCGCAGGCGAGCCGCGACGCGCAGCACGCCACCACTGCGAGCCTCGTGCTGATGCTGGTCGTGCTCGGCGTCGCGATGGTGGGCGCGTTCCTGTTCAGCCGCGCGATCCTGCGTCCGCTCGACCGCGCGGTGGCGTGCGCGCAGGCCGTCGCCGAAGGCGACCTGACGCGCGACGTCGATGCGGCCGGCCGCGACGAGATCGCGGACCTGCTGCGCGCGTTGCAGACGATGCAGGCGAGCCTGTCGGGCGTCGTGCTCGAAGTGCGTACGCACGCCGAAGCTGTCGCGACGGCGAGCGCCCAGATCGCGTCGGGCAATCATGACCTGTCGGCGCGTACTGAGGCGCAGGCCGCGTCGCTCGAGGAGACGGCCGCCAGCATGACCGAACTCACGGGCATCGTCCGCCAGTCGGCCGAGCACGCGCAGCACGCGGCGCAACTGGCGCGTGACGCGTCGAACATCGCGGCGGCAGGCGGCGGCGTGATGACGGATGCCGTCGGCACGATGAACGGTATCGCCGACAGCTCGGCGAAGGTCGGCGAAATCATCGCGGTGATCGACGGCATCGCGTTCCAGACCAACATCCTCGCGCTGAACGCAGCGGTCGAGGCCGCACGTGCGGGCGAACAGGGGCGCGGCTTCGCGGTTGTCGCGGCGGAAGTGCGGACGCTTGCGCAGCGCAGCGCCGCCGCCGCGAAGGAGATCAAGGGGCTCATCGAGCAGTCGACGCGGCGGGTCGACGAGGGCGCGTTGCTGATCGGCCGTGCGGGCGAATCGATTCACGAGATCGTCGGCGCGGTGCAGCGTGTCACGACGATCGTCGGCGAGATTTCGTCCGCGTCGCAGGAGCAGAGCGGCGGCATCCAGCAGGTGAACATCGCGGTGACGCAGATGGACGAAGCGACACAGCGCAACGCGGCGCTCGTTGAGCAGGCGTCGGCCGCGACGCAGGCGCTGGCCGAGCAGGCGAGCGCGTTGCGGCACGCGGTGGCCGTGTTCAGGCTGCCGGACATGGCTTGACGGCGGCGCCGTCGCGCCGGACTGAAACGGAACCGGGGGGCGCGGCGTGGCGTTGGCCTTGGGCCGCGCGCCGGCGCCGGCTAACACCGGCCCGTCCCCCGCGATCACGCCGCGGCCGGATATTGCGCGAGCACCCGGGCGCGGATCGACGGCTTGATGTTCGATTGCGCCATGTCGCCGCCGTAGTGCGCAACGACACGCGGATTCATCACGCGATACCAGAGCGGCGGCACGTACGCGAACAGGATCATCGTCGCGTAGCCGGCCGGCAGTTGCGGCGAATCGTCGAAGTGGCGCAGCGCCTGGTACGAGCGTGTCGGATTCGCGTGATGGTCGGCGTGCCGCTGCAACTGGTACAGGAACAGGTTGGTGACGACGTGATTGCTGTTCCACGAATGCTGCGGCGTGCAGCGTTCGTAGCGGCCGCTCGGCAGCTTGCGGCGGCCGAGCCCGTAGTGCTCGACGTAGTTCACGACTTCGAGCAGCGACGCCCCGTAGACGGCCTGGATCACGAGAAACGGAATCACGACCTTGCCGGCCATCGCGATCGCGATGCCCCACACGACGACGGTCATCGCCCATGCGTGCAGCACCTCGTTGCGCCAGGTCCACGGCGAATTCCCGAGCCGTTCGAGGCGGGCCTTCTCGAGCCGCCACGCCGAGCGGATGCTGCCGGTCACGGTGCGCGGCAGGAACGCCCAGAACGATTCGCCGTAGCGCGCGCTCGCGGGATCCTCGGCCGTCGCGACACGCACGTGGTGGCCGCGGTTGTGCTCGACGTAGAAGTGGCCGTAGGCGACCGGCGCGAGCGTGATCTTCGCGAGCCAGCGCTCGAAGCGGTTGGTCTTGTGCCCGAGCTCGTGCGCGGTATTGATCGAGATGCCCGTCGCGGCGCCGAGCGACAGCGCGAAGCCGACGTAGTCGTACCATGCGAGCGCGTGGGTGCCGACGATCCAGACGCACACGAAGAACGCGACGTATTCGACGAAGGTCGCGAGATAGACGATCAGCCGGTAGTAGCGCTCCCGTTCGAGGTGCGGCACGACCGCCTCGGGCGGGTTGTCGCGATCGTCGCCGATCAGCGTGTCGAGGATCGGAATCACGCCGAACGCGAACAGCGGGCCGAACCACCAGAACACGTGCAGGCCCGTCGACAGCGCGAGCTGGGCGGCGAGAATCGGCAGCGTGATCGTCAGCGCGCCGAGCAGCCACAGGTAACGCTTGCCATCCGACCAGCCCGAAGCCGATCCGTCGGTCATTGCCATTGTCTCCCTCCTGCCGGCCCGCCCGGGGGCGGCCGCCTGTCCGGTTGTTCGAATTCTCGCTGGTCCGCGACGCACGCGCGGCTCTACCGGATCGTCACCCGGTTCTGCCTGTTATACGACCCATGCGCACGCTTGCCAAACTCCAGCGCTAGGCGGGTGGCTCCAAACGGAGGGGGGTGTACGGCGCGGGCAGGGAAGGGGCCGCGCACGCTGATTGAAACATGCGGGGAACGCCGGATCGACCCGCGCGGGCGGCAGATTTGTCAGACGGATCGGGTACCTTGACGCGTTCGGGTGTCGACGCTGCAGGTTCACAACAAATGTTGCGATGCAATATGCGGAACGCGGCGAGTACCCGCGACGCCTGCTTTCTGGGTTACAAGTATTACGGATCATTACGGCTCCCGCGATGAAGTACGCAGGCTCCGGCAGGCGACTGCCTCATGCCATAAGGCGACTGGCGGCATGCGTCGAACGAAGCGGTCATGGTTGTCGTCCTGACGCACGCATCGACGTGGCGATGCTGCACCTGCACATTGGCTGGTCGCAAGACAGCTGGCGGCCCCCGCCGCCTTTCAATTCGCGCTGCCATTTGAAAATAACGATTTGACTCATGCCCCGCTTTCGGTTGAAGCTAATAGCTTGCTGTCCGAAGGGGGCTGTGCCTGCATGAGTTCGACCTTGACCGTTCGTCGTATCGTTGCCGACCAGGGCGGCGTGTATCGCGAACTCCGCGCCGCATCGCTGCGCGAGCCCTACGCGCCCGGCGAAGCGCCGGAGGCCGAATTGCTGAACGTCGAAGCGGACGCAGCGTCGGCGATTGCCGCGCAGCGTGCCGTGTCCGACGAATCGACGACTTTCCTGCTGTATACCGAAGGCCATCCGGCCGGCATGATCGGCGCGTATTTCGACAATACGCCCGATCGGCGCGCGTTCGTCAGCGAGCTGTGGGTCGCGCACGCCGTGCGTCATCTGCGCGGCGGCGTGCTGCTGCTGGAGACGGCCACCGCCTGGCTCGCCGAGCGCGGCGCCCAGGATGTCTACGCATGGATTGCCGATGCGAACCGCAATGCGATTCGCTTCTACGAGCGTGCCGGTTTCGGCAACACCGGCGAACACGCGCCGATTGCGCGGATGCCGGGCGCGATGAAATCGCTGTACGTGTCGCAGGTGAAGCACTGACGCGACGTCAGAACGCGGGCTGCACGGCGCGATGAAGGTCCGGTCGCCCGCTGCCTGCCCGCCTGCCGGTTGTGCGCCCGCCCGGGCCACCACCACCCGGCTCCCCAAAAATAATGGCCGCGCGCGTGGACGCCTGTAAAATACGCAAAAAATTTTTGCAGAGTGTCCATGTCGCTTAAAAAATCGCCATTCTTCGAGCTGCGCAGCGGATCGGTCGATACGTTGCTGTTCACCGTGAAGACGACCGATCTCGACGCGTTGCGTACCGAACTGGTCAAGCGCTTCGAAGCGACTCCCGAGTTTTTCGCCGACGATGTCGTCGCGATCGACGTCCGCCGCCTGGCTGACGGCGAACGTGTGGCGCTGGCGGACATCCGCCAGATGCTGAACGACGTGCGGATGCGCCCGGTGGGTGTCGTCGCGCTGGCAACGCAGGGCTGGGCGGGGGAAGCCGGCCTGCCGTTGCTCGAGGCGCGCGATCGCCGCGCGCCGGCCGCAAAGCACGCCGACGAAGCGGAACCGGCGCCGGCGCCCGTCGTCGAAGCCGCCGCCGCTCGGGCAGCCGAACTGGCGCAGGAGCCCGCGCCGACGTTGTTGCAGGCGGGCGGCCAGACGCTCGTGATCGACCGGCCGTTGCGTTCGGGGCAGCAGATTTACGCGAAAGGAGACCTCGTGGTGCTCGCGCCGGTCAGTCACGGTGCGGAGATCATCGCGGAAGGCAACATCCACATCTACGCGCCGTTGCGTGGCCGCGCACTCGCGGGCGTGCACGGCAATCACGACGCGCGCATTTTCTGCACGTGTCTGGAGCCGGAACTGATTTCGATCGCGGGTATCTATCGAACAACCGAGAACCCGCTGCCCGCCGAAGTACTGGGCAAATCGGTGCAGATCCGGCTCGAAGAGGAAAAACTGATGATCGAACCGCTGCGCCTGACGTAATCCACGCGGTGCGCTCCGGATCGATCGGCTCTCATTGACGAACACAGGGTATTGGGTAAATGGCAAAAATCATCGTGGTGACCTCGGGCAAGGGCGGCGTGGGCAAGACGACGACGAGCGCGAGCTTTGCGTCCGGTCTCGCGCTGCGCGGCCACAAGACGGCCGTGATCGACTTCGACGTCGGCCTGCGCAACCTCGATCTCATCATGGGCTGCGAGCGCCGTGTCGTGTACGACCTCGTGAACGTGATCCAGGGCGAAGCGAACCTGAACCAGGCGCTGATCAAGGACAAGAAGTGCGAGAACCTGTTCATCCTGCCGGCGTCGCAAACCCGCGACAAGGATGCGCTGACGCGTGACGGCGTCGAGAAGGTGCTGAACGACCTTGTCGCGATGGACTTCGACTACATCGTCTGCGATTCGCCGGCCGGTATCGAGGCAGGCGCGCTGCACGCGATGTACTTCGCGGACGAAGCGTTGATCGTCACGAACCCGGAAGTGTCGTCGGTGCGCGACTCGGACCGCATTCTCGGCATCCTGTCGTCGAAGACGAAGCGCGCGACCGAAGGCAAGGATCCGATCAAGGAACACCTGCTGATCACGCGTTACAGCCCGAAGCGCGTCAGCGAAGGCGAGATGCTGTCGCTCGAGGACATCAGCGAGATCCTGCGCATCAAGCTGATCGGCGTGGTGCCCGAGTCGGAAGCCGTGCTGCATGCATCGAACCAGGGTCTGCCGGCCGTGCATATCGATGGCACCGACGTGGCGGAAGCGTACAAGGACGTCGTCGCGCGCTTCCTCGGCGAAGACAAGCCGCTGCGTTTCACCGACTACCAGAAGCCGGGCCTGCTGCAGCGCCTCTTCGGCAGCAAGTAACGGAGGCCGACCATGTCCATCCTTTCGTTTCTCCTCGGCGAGAAGAAGAAGTCCGCATCGGTCGCGAAGGAGCGCCTGCAGCTCATCATCGCGCACGAGCGCGTCGGCGGCCGGCCGCCGGCCGATTACCTGCCGGCGCTGCAGAAGGAGCTGGTCGCGGTCATCTCGAAGTACGTCCATATTTCGAACGATGACATCCGCGTGAGCCTCGAGCGCCAGGACGATCTCGAAGTCCTCGAAGTGAAGATCGAGATCCCGCAAGCCTGACGCTTGCCGGTATCCCTCCGCGCGGCGGCACTCGCCGCCGTGCGCGTCTTACGCCCTGTTGCACTTTCGGGCACGCCGTAACAAGGCGTCTGTCGGCCGTAACCGCGCCTCCCGCATTGAACGAATACGCTCGCGTAACTTGTTCAACCCGGAGGTTGTGATGGCTGTCTCTATCGTTCAACGTCGTATCGTTTCGCTCGCACTGCTTGCCGCGAGCCTGTCAGCCGTCGTCGCGCCGCTTGCCGCACGTGCGGACGAGATTCTCGTCGGCACGCCCGTGATCGCGCCGCAGGGCCGCGTGGTCGTCGCCGAGCCAGTCGCCGTGCGCACCGAGGAAATCGTCGTGGTCGCGCCGAATGCGCCGCCGCCGGTGCGCTACGAGGTCGTGCCGGCCACGCGCGTGGGCTACGTATGGGATCGCGGGCACTGGCACTGGGATCATGGCCGCTACGTGTGGATCGGCGGCCACTGGGAAGCCGAGCGCGTCGGCATGCAATGGGTGCCGGGCCATTGGGACCAGCGCGGTCCGAACTGGTTCTGGACCCGTGGTCACTGGGCATGATGGAGGCGAGCGATGAAACGAACCGCAATCGCCATCGCGCTCGTCGCGATCACGCTGGCCGGATGCATCGTCGTGCCGGCACGGCCCGTGTACTACCGGCCGGCACCCGTCGTGATCTACTGAGCGTCGCGCGGGCCGGGCTGCGCCGGGCCGTTCGTCCCGGCCGCAGCCGCCTCGTCTTCGTGCGGCGCCGGCGCATGTGCTGCACGTTCGGCCGGCGCGGCGGCGGACGGCTCGTCGCCGCCTTCGTCGCGCAGCGTGTCGAGCGGATCGGCGGGCGCGGCGGTCGCGTCCTGCGGCTCGGTGACGCCGGTTGCCACCGTCGCGCTCGCGGCGGTGGCAGCGGCTGCCGCAGCCGGTTCCGCGGCCGCGACGGGCGGCGCGAGATAGCGCTGGGCGAGCGTTTCGTAGAGCGGCGGCGCGAAAAAGCGCGATACGCGGCTCGACACCAACGCAGTGGCCATCAGCGAAATCACGAGTGCATGACCGTTGATCATCTCCATCACGATCACGAACGACGTGATCGGCGACTGCGTGACGGCCGCCATGTAGCCGACCATCGCGAGCGCGATCAGCATCGGCAGGCTCATGTTGCTGAACACGACGTGCAGCAGGTTGCCGAACCCGGCGCCGATCGACAGCGACGGCGCGAAGATCCCGCCCGGGATGCCCGGCAGGTACGACGCGACCATCGATATCATCTTCAGGAACGGGTAGAACACCGACAGATGCTGGCTGCCGTCGAGCAGGCCGCGCGCTTCGGCATAGCCGCTGCCGAAGGTCGTGCCGCCCGATACGAGGCCGACGACAGCGATCGCGAAGCCGCACAGCGCGGCGAACGTGATCGGCCGCTCGCGATACAGGCCCAGCAGCTGCGCGGGCAGCCAGCGTCCCGTGTTGAGCAGCAGCCAGCAGAACAGGCCGCCTGCGATCCCCGTCACGATCGCGGTGACCAGCACGGCGAGCGCCAGCAGTTTCGGGAAATGGGGGCCGGCATCGATCGTGCCGAAATACGTGTAGTTGCCGTTCAGGCCGAGTGCGACGACGCCGGCGAGGATGATTGCGGTGATCAGCACGCCGCTGGCGCGCGCGGAGAAACTGCGCGTCAGCTCCTCGATCGCGAACACGATCCCGGCGAGCGGCGTATTGAACGCGGCCGACAGCCCGGCCGCCGCGCCGGCCAGTACCAGCTGGCGTTCGATCTGCGCGTTCGAGCGCGGATAGAAGCGCCGCAGGTTGAACATCAGCGCTGCGCCGACCTGCACGGTCGGCCCTTCGCGGCCGATCGTGAAGCCGCCCAGAATGCCGAGGAACGAGACCAGCACCTTGCCGAACAGGATGCGCAGCGTCAGCAGCCGGGAGCCGAACGCGCTCGGGCGCGCGTGCAGCGTCGCGATCACCTGCGGGATGCCGCTGCCCTCGGCGCCGCGGAAGAAGCGGCGCGTGATCCATACCGACAACGCGGCGATGGCTGGCGTCAGCAGCAGCGGCAGCCACGCGGCGTGATCGCGCATCGTGCGGAAGGTCTCGTAGCCCCAGTCGATCAGGCGCGCGTAAAGCACGGCCGCGAGACCGACGACGATCGCGCCGAGCCAGAAAACGCCGTACTGGCGCCAGATTCTCACCGAGCGTCGGGTGAGGGCGGGAAACAGGGCGGGAAGGGCAGGGCGTGGCATTGGCGCGGGCCGGAAGGCAAAGACACGATTATAAAAAAAGAACCCGGGCGACAATAAGCTCTACAATTCTCGACATATCCAAACGCTTTGTTACAAATGTAATTCAGCCGTAATTCTCAAGCGTCCCCGATCTTATTAGCATGCCGAAATGCACCGCTCCATGTACTCCCCCGCAAACGTGAAACGCATTCTGATCGTGAAAGTGACGTCGCTCGGCGATGTCATCCAGACGCTACCCGTCGTTGCGGATCTCCACCGTGCCTTTCCGGGCGTCGAGGTCGACTGGGCGGTGGACGAGTCGTGTGCCGAGATCGTGCGCTGGCATCCGGGCGTCAGCGCCGTGCTGTGCGCGCCGCTGCGCCGTTTCAAGAAGATGAGAAATACCGGCGACCTGAAGGCGATCTCGGCGTCGATCGGCGCGTTGCGCCGGCATCGCTACGATGCGGTGATCGACCTGCACGGCGTCTACAAGAGCGCGATCATTGCGGCGCTGGCACGTGCCCGGCGTCGAGTCGGTTACCGTACGCCGGATCTCGGCGAAACAGGTGCACGCTTTGCGTATTCGCATCGCTTCGGCCCGAAGCCGGCCTGCGACGCGTGGCACGGCATGCGCGTCAGCGCCGGCGAGGCGCTTGGCTACACGCCCGAAGGCATTGCGTCGTACGGGATCGTTGCGCCAGACGTATCGTTGCCGCCGATCGTTACGGAAGGCGCGCCGTTCGTACTGTTGTTCCACGCCACGTCGAATGCCGACAAGAAATGGCCGGCCGATCATTGGGCCGAACTCGCGACCCGAATGATGGCGCGTGGCTTGCGCGTGCTGCTGCCGTGGGGCTCGCCCGCCGAGCATGGCGATGCGCAGGACATCGCCGCGCGCGCGCCTGGTGCGGTCGTGCTGCCGGCCATGTCGCTGGGCGAACTCGCCGCGACGATCAGCCGGGCTGCGCTGGTCGTCGGGGTCGACACGGGGCTGGTGCACCTGGCGCACGCGCTGCAGCGCCCGACGGTGATGATGTTCGTGGCCACGTCGCGTGCCCACTTCGGTATCGGCGGCGCGCCGCATTCGCTGTCGATCGGCGCCGCCGGCGCGCCGCCGAGCCTGGCCGATGCACTCGCTGCCATCGATGCCGTGGCGCCGGTCTGCGACGTGTTGCCGGTGCACGCCGCCGCCTGACGGTTGCCGGCGGGCTTACGCCAGGATCGCTTCGATGGTGAGCACGGCGGCGATGGCCGCCAGATTCGCGAGCAGTGCCTCGAACACGAGGCCGCGCCACGTCTTCGGCCGGAAGCGCAGCGCGAGCAGCAGCGCGCCACCCAGCGCGAGCGCGAGGATCAGGACGAGATCGGCATTACCGAGGCGAATGTTCATGGCGGCGGCTCCTTCGGGGCGGGATCCCGGGGGCGCGCAGCGGCGCACCCAGGATCGAGTATAGGCAGCGCCGGTCACCGCACAACCCGGGTCGCCCCGGAGTCTCAGACGAGCGATGCGTCGCGCGTTTCGCGCATCAGCAGCACGCCGATCAGGCTGATTGCCGCCGCAACCGACACATAACCGCCGACCCACGACAGCCCGCCGCGCGCCGCCAGCAGTTGCGCGATGTACGGCGCGATCGACGCGCCGAGAATCCCGCCGAGGTTGTACGCGACGCCCGCGCCCGTATAGCGGACGTTGGTCGGGAACAGTTCCGGCAACAGCGCACCCATCGGCGCGAACGTCACGCCCATCAGGAACAGCTCGATCGTCAGGAACAGCGCGACGAGCGGCATCGAGCCGCTGCCGAGCAGCGGCTCCATCGCGAAACCCGACAGCAGCGCGGCGATCGCGCCCACGACGAGCACCGGCTTGCGGCCGAAGCGGTCGGATGCCCACGCGGACAGCGGTGTCGCGAGCCCCATGAACACGACCGCGAAGCACAGCAGGCCGAGGAAACTCTGGCGCGGAATATGCAGCGCCGACACGCCGTACGACAGCGAGAACACCGTCGAGATGTAGAACAGCGTGTAGCAGACGACCATCGCGAGCGCGCCGAGCAGCGTCGGCTGCCAGTGTTGCGTGATCAGTGTCGCGACCGGCACGCGCACGCGCTCGTTGCGATCGAGCGCAGCCTGGAACGCGGGCGTTTCGGTGATCTTGAGCCGCACGTACAGACCGAGCGCGACGAGCACCGCGCTGACCAGGAACGGGATGCGCCAGCCCCAGCTGCGGAACTGCTCGTCCGACAGCGATAGCGCGAGCGCGAAGAACAGGCCGTTCGACATCAGGAAGCCGACCGACGGCCCGAGCTGAGGGAACATCCCGAACCAGCCGCGCTTGCCCTGCGGCGCGTGCTCGGTCGCGAGCAGCGCGGCGCCGCCCCATTCGCCGCCGAGGCCGATCCCCTGGCCGAAGCGCAGCACGCACAGCAGCACCGGCGCGAGCGCGCCGATTGAGTCGTAGCCCGGCACGAAGCCGATGGCTGTGGTCGACACACCCATCACGAGCAGCGACGCGACGAGCGTCGACTTGCGGCCGATGCGGTCGCCGAAGTGCCCGAACAGGAACGAGCCGATCGGGCGTGCGATGAACGCGATGCCGAACGTCACGAACGCGGACAGCGCCTGTGCGGTTGCGGAGCCGTGCGGGAAGAAGACGGGGCCGATGACGAGCGCGGCGGCCGTTGCGTACACGTAGAAATCGTAGAACTCGATCGCGGTGCCGATGAAGCTCGCGAACACGATGCGCCGGTGGCTGACGGCGCCGGCCGAACCGGTTGCGTGTGCAACGGTCGGGGGGGATGCGGACATGGATGTCTCCGTTTTGTCGTTGGGGCGGTCGGCTGAGCATGCGGTCGGGCAGGCGGACGCCTGCCGGCGGCAGCCGAGCGGATGATGCGGTGGCGGCGTGGACGCGCGCCGTGGCGCGGACGTCACCCGCCGGTCGACGATGGAGACGGGTATGTCGCCGCCGCCCGGTGCCGGCGTGGTCGGCTCGCATGCCGGGTGGGGCGCGCGAACGCGCGCACGGCGTGATGGCCGCGCGATTGCGGAAAATTATAGCCAGCGCCGCCGCGCACCGGCAATCGCGGGGCGGCGGCCGATCAGTCGATCGATTGCGCCTGCGCCGACGCGGTGCTTTGCAACTGGAAGTGGCCGTCGTCGTTGAAGAGCCAGCCTTCCATCAATTCGAGCCGGCCATTGCCGTCGAGCAGCCGCGACGGTGGCGGCGGCAGCGGTGCCGAGCGGCGCAGCGACGCGAGCGCGAGCGCTTCCGCCTCGCTGTCGCCGTTGCTGCGATAGACGGACGCGTTGACGAGCCGGCCGCTGCCATCGACGGTGAAGGCCACGACGACGAGTGAGCGGAGCATCGCCTGCGGCGTGCCGTGCAGCATGCCGGACGGGTTGCGTTCGGCGACACGCTGCGCGACTTCGACTCGGTACTGGTCGAGGCTGCCGCTGCGAGTGATCGACGGAATCGTCAGGATGGAGTGCAGCGACGGAGGCGGCGTGATCGTGCACGCCGCGAGCATCGCGACGACGGCCAGCGCAACTGCACGCAGCCGGTCGACGCGCGGACGGGGAAGGAGGCGCATGGGGGGCTAGCCAGAAGTGACTATAAAAAAATGATAGGCGCACGGACGCGAGCCGATATCGGGAGAAACGCATAACGGGCGATGCCGGATGATGCGATCGCTGATGACGAGCGAGCGGGCGCCCGTGCATCGCGATGTGACGTGACATGTGACAGCGCACCCGCGCGGCTGCCGCACGTGTGCATCCCGGCGTGCGTGTTGCAAGGTTGAAAGAAAGGCACGGCGCGCGAGTGGCACGCACACATTGCGCGATGATCCGGCAGGGCGCAGCGATCGCCGCAGGCAGCACCGCTGCCGACGCCCGCGCAATCTTCAGCGACGCGTGCCGTCCGCTTCAGAAGCCGTGCGTGACGAGTGACAGGATCGACAGGTCGGGGTGCGTGCCGTCGATGATGCTCTTGCCGATGTGCACGGCCTCGTGGACGGCTTCGTCGAGGCTCGCGAAGCTTTCCTCGCCGTCCGCGTGGAACGGCACCGCGTGGCCGGGCAACGCAGGATTCGCGCCCGGATGGCAAACGTAGCCGGTGTAGGTGTAGCGCGTGTCGCTGCCGGGCACGGCGGCCGGCACGACATGGATCTCGAAGCCTTCGTAATCGACGGGTTCCGTCGGTATCGACAGTTCGGTCATGGCGATCTCCGTGTACCGCACGCAGGGGTGGCGCGCGCGGTATCGAGTACGCGGCGGCGGACTGTCGCCGTGTTGATCGAATTCTAGGTGATCGAGCGGCCGGCCGGGAGGCTGCCGGCGCGGTGCCACGTGACGACGGGCGGCTGCCCGTGCCCGCGGCTCAGTGGGCGCACGAGGCCCGGCGCGAACGCATGTGCCGTTTCGACGGACGGCGTCGCGTGCGGCGCTGCATCATTGTTTGCAGCGGGCGTCCTTGCGCTGCACGACGATGATCACCGGATATTTCTGGCCGTGGTCGAGTTCCACGCGTGCCACGACGGTCAGCGTCGCCGGATCGGAATCGTCGTACACGCTGACCTGTTCGTTCCGGAGGTAGGTCACGCCGGTGCAGTTCGACGTGCGTCCGTCGTCTCCCACCTTGCACTGGAGGTCGTTGTCCTTCAGGTAGTTGTACGGCGACGGGCTCGCGAGGTATTCGCTCAGGCCGCGCGGCGAGCCGCCGACGCCGGTCACGTAGGCGATCGCGCACGACGCTTGCGCGTCGCTGCCGGAGGCGGTGTCGGCCGTCGCCTGCGTGCTGACGGCAACCAGCAGCGCGGCGAGCGACGAGACGATGAAGGGCTTCATGACGTGGGTTTCCCGTTTCGCGAATCGGAGCGCCGGATTGTAACGGCATCCGGCGAGGCGCGTCCGGAAGTGAGGGCACGGCCACGAGAGTGGTCGACGAGTTGACTATAGAATCGCGGCCTGAGAGCGCCAGCCACTCTCTGGTGAAAAAACGACGGCAAAAGAAGCAATAAAGGGAATGGAACGAGTGCGCAGGATATCGTGCGGGCGCTTCAAGGGGGCTGATCTACGAAAACAAGAAGTTCAAGCGATGGCTTGGCGTGCAGCGCGGCAACTGGCGTCTTCGGACGATACGGCGATCAACAACTCGGTCCAGTCGATGCAGCACGGCCTGTCGGACGGTTCCGAGATTGCGCTGGCACCGGTCATTCGCGCGCTGGTTCCCAGCCTTCAACTCGCGCTCACGTCCGATGACAAGACGGACAGCATCGAATTCAGGTCGGACGCGCCGGGCCGCCTGGTGCTGGAGGACTATCAGAAGCGCATGGACTGGATCCAGACGGCAGCAACGAAGTACGACGGGTTGATGCAGGGGCCCAGGAAGCAAGTCATGCTCGATTATCTCGGAACGATCAAAAGCTGGGGCGACAGACCCGATACCTGATGAAAAAGACTCATTGCTTTGTACTGATCCTCGGGGCGCTTCTGCTTGGCGTCGTACTCGCATCGCACGACGGGAATGCCCGCTCAACCCTCGACAACCGCAACGGCATGAATTCACCACTTACCGTGATCCGGCTCGGCGATCCCAAGGACTCCGATCTCAACGGTCCGGGCGCGTCCGTCGACAATCATCCGTCAGGTACGAGCTTTTATCAGCATGACTGGATGCGCGGCAAAC
Source organism: Burkholderia sp. AU45251 (assembly GCF_030482905.1). Lineage (NCBI taxonomy): Bacteria > Pseudomonadati > Pseudomonadota > Betaproteobacteria > Burkholderiales > Burkholderiaceae > Burkholderia > Burkholderia sp. AU45251. Next base: position 75,683 of record NZ_JAUJQH010000020.1, read on the forward strand.
TCGGCACGGTGAAGTTCATGCAGGGGACGCATGGCTTCGTGCTGGACAACGTGCTGTCCGCGGTGGGTTCAGCGGACAAGGATCTGCCGGGCGGCATCTACACGTGGAATATCAATTTTGGCGTCAGCCCCGAGCAGGCCGACACGCACGAGGCCGCATTGGCGCGCATGACGAAACTGTTTCAGGATCTGCGCGCGAACGGCTGGGTCCGGTACATCGACGTCAGCAATCCGCGCCTGACCGGCAAGCAGGCGTGGGACTACATGAAGACGTATTCGATTTATTCCCTCGATTCCGGTTACACACCGACGATCGAGGAGTGGAAGGCCGCCGTGAAGGAAATGCCGAGATGGGTGTTTTATGCAGATGGCGCCTATCTGGAGATTTCGCTGTCGGAGAAGAACATGGGCGGCTTTGTCGGGAAGACGACCTATCTTCTGACGGCTCGCATCAGGAACGAGTATGCGTTCTACGGGCTGGGGTATTTCCCCAGGAACGCCGAAAAAATTCGCAACTGGAAGACGCTGTTGCCCGCGGAACTGCAGAAGTACCGCGCGAAGCGCATCGCTACCGAGGCTGCCCTGAAGGGGCAGGGCTATACGATCGACACGGCCTATCAGGATCCGCCCATCCTGGCGTTGAAGTGACGTGTCCGCCCATGCGTGACGAGGTGATGCCGGTGATGCGAGCAACAGTAGGCGGGAAGGCGCAGATCGTGATGGGCGACACGACCAGTCATGGCGGGCGGGTGATTTCCGGCAGCCCTTCTTCGACATGGGGGCGCGAGGCGATTCCGATCGCGCGCAAAGGCGACAAGGTGACCTGTCCGATTTGCGCACCTCATGTCTTCGAGATTGCGGTGGGTTGTGCGAACAGTCTGGATTTCGGTGCGCCGGTTGCGCTGGAAGGGCACACGACGACGTGCGGCGCGGTGCTGCTGGCCCAGCCCGGCAGTGCCGAGTCGTGAGCGGCACCGTCGATTGCGCGTGACCACGCACACGAAGCGTGTCGACGATGCGCGGTGAGCAGCGCAGGCGGATGTCCGCGAGCGCCTGATCGCCGTCGGAAATAAAAAACGGGCCGAGCGGCCCGTTTTCTTTGAAGCTCTGGCGGAAGCGGTGAGATTCGAACTCACGGACAGTTTCCCGTCGCCGGTTTTCAAGACCGGTGCCTTAAACCGCTCGGCCACGCTTCCACACGAGGCGGCATTGTAACCGAAATGCCGCCAGGTTCATTCCTTCAATCGTCGCGCAGGAACAATTCCTGCAGGTCGTTGAGGAAACGCTGGCCGAGCGGCGTCGGCGCGATCTGCGCGAAATCGCGCGCGATCAGCCCGCGCCGTTCCGCTTCCTGCAGTGCCGGCTCGATCGTGCTCATCGGCAGGCCCGTGCGTTCGGCGAAGCTGTGCACGGGGAAGCCCTCGACGAGCCGCAGCGTGTTCAGCATGAACTCGAACGGCAAGTCGCGCGCACCGACTTCGCGCTCTTCCTGCACGGCCGTGCCGGCCATCGCCTGCTCGATGAACGTGGCCGGATGCTTGTAGCGTGCCTGCCGCAGGATCCGGTTCGGGAACGACAGCTTCGTGTGTGCGCCCGCACCGATCCCGAGATAGTCGCCGAAGCGCCAGTAGTTCAGGTTGTGCTTGCACTGATGATTCGGCTTCGCATACGCGGACACTTCGTAGCGCCCGTAACCGGCCTCGGCCGTGCGCGCGTGGATCCATTCCTGCATGTCGGCCGATGCGTCGTCGTCGGGCACGACCGGCGGGAACTTCGCGAACAGCGTATTCGGCTCGAGCGTCAGGTGATACAGCGACAGATGCGGCGGCGCGTACGACAGCGCAGTCTCGATGTCGGTACGGCATTCGTCGAGCGTCTGGTTCGGCAGCGCGAACATCAGGTCGAGGTTGAAGTTGTCGAAGTTCTTCGCGGCGATCTCGACAGCGGCGCGTGCCTGCGTGGTGTCGTGAATCCGGCCGAGCGCCTTCAGGTGCGTTTCGTTGAAGCTCTGGATGCCGACCGACAGGCGATTCACGCCGCTCGCGCGGAACTGCGCGAACTTCGCGGCCTCGAACGTGCCGGGATTCGCCTCGAGCGTGATTTCGGCATCGGCGTCGAGCGGCAGCAGCGCGCGCACGTCGGACAGCATCCGGTCGAGGCCGGCTGCCGACAGCAGGCTCGGCGTGCCGCCGCCGATGAACACCGTATGCACCTGCCGGCCCCACACGAGCGGCAGCGCCTGCTCGAGATCGGCGCGCAGCGCATCGAGATACTCGGTTTCCGGAAACCGTTCGCCTTTCCACTCGTGCGAGTTGAAATCGCAGTACGGGCACTTGCGCACGCACCACGGGAAATGCACGTACAGCGCGAGCGGCGGCAACGACGTGAGCCGCACCTGGCCAGGCGACGTGAAGGTCGCGACGACGCGCGCGCCGGTTTCCGCGGCCTGGCTCATGCTGCCTCCGTGGGCGAACGGGTATCGGGCGTGCTCATGCTTCCTCCGCGAGCCGCGCCAGCAGCGCCTTCAGCGCCAGCGCGCGATGGCTGTGCGTGTTCTTTACGGCCGGCTCGAGTTCGGCAGCCGTCGCGCGGAGCGACGGCAGGTAGAAATACGGGTCGTAGCCGAATCCGTGCTCGCCGCGCGGCGTGTCGACGATCTCGCCCACCCAGCGCCCTTCGGCGAACAGCGGCTCGGGGTCGTCCGCATGGCGCACGAGCGCGAGCACGCAGCAGTAGTATGCGCGCCGGTCGTCGACGCCTCGCAACTGCTCGACGAGATATGCGTTGTTCGCTGCGTCACCCTTGTCGCGGCCCGCGCGCTGCGCGTAGCGCGCCGAATAGACGCCCGGCGCACCGCGCAGCACGCGCACGCACAGGCCCGAATCGTCGGCGATCGCCGGCAGCCCGGTGAGCCGCGATGCGTGGCGCGCTTTCGTCAGCGCATTCTCGATGAAGGTGCCGAACGGCTCTTCCGCCTCGGGCACCGCAAGGTCGCCCTGCGGGACGATCTCGATGCCGACCGTCGAGAACAGCGCGGTGAATTCGCGCAGCTTGCCGGCGTTGTTCGACGCGAGAACGATGCGCGACAGCGGCGCGATGGTGTGATCGTCCGGCATGTCAGGCGCCCAGCACGTCTTTCTGGAGCTGCACGAGCTCGGCGATCCCGCCTTGCGCGAGGTCGAGCAGCGCGTTCATCTCGGCGCGCGAGAACGGCGCGCCTTCGGCCGTGCCCTGGACTTCGACGAAGCCGCCGGCGCCCGTCATCACGACGTTCATGTCGGTGTCGCACTGCGAATCTTCCGCGTAATCGAGGTCGAGCACCGGCGCGCCTTCGTACACGCCGACCGAGATCGCGGCGACGTGGTCGGTGATCGGCGAGCGCGTGAGCTTGCCGGCCGCGAGCAGCTTCGACACGGCGTCGTGTGCGGCGACGAACGCGCCGGTGATGCTGGCCGTGCGCGTGCCGCCGTCGGCCTGGATCACGTCGCAGTCGATGTGGATCGTACGCGGGCCGAGCGCCTCGAGGTCGAACACCGCGCGCAGCGCGCGGCCGATCAGGCGCTGAATTTCCTGCGTGCGGCCGGTCTGCTTGCCGCGCGCGGCTTCGCGGTCGCTGCGTGTGTGCGTCGCGCGGGGCAGCATCCCGTACTCGGCGGTCAGCCAGCCTTGCCCGCGGTCGCGCAGGAAGTCGGGCACGCGTTCGGACACGCTGGCGGTGCAGAGCACCTTGGTGTCGCCGAATTCGACCAGTACCGAGCCTTCGGCATGTTTCGTGTAGTGGCGCGTGAGGGCGACCTTGCGCAGTTCGTCGGCGCGGCGGCCGCTCGGGCGGGAAACGGAGGACGTCATGTGGGATTCGCGGAACGGGAGGAAACCCCGATTTTAGCGCTGAACGGCGGGCTTGCCCGGCGGGGTGGTCCGCAAAAATGGGATAATGCGCGCTTCCCGCCCCGCGCTTTCCGATGCGCCGGGCGCCTCGACATATCCCCGCCCGCGAGGGCACCCAGACGGCGAGACGAACCATGATCTACAGCATGACGGGCTACGCGAGCGCAACGCGCGAACTCGCGACGGCCACCGGCAACGGCGGCACCAGCGTGTCGGTCGAACTGCGCACCGTGAACTCGCGCTTCCTCGACCTCAATTTCCGGATGCCGGACGACGTGCGCGCGTGCGAACCCGCGCTGCGCGAAATGCTGATGAACAAGCTGTCGCGCGGCAAGGTCGACATCCGCATCAACCTGCAGCGCGGCGAGCAGAGCATCGGCGCGGGCGCGCTGAACCAGTCGGCGCTCGGCCAGCTCGCCGAGCTCGAGCGCTCGGTGCTCGACACGTTCCCGGGCGTCGGCCGCCTGCGCGCGGGCGAGATCCTGCGCTGGCCCGGCGTGATCGCCGAGAGCGGCGTGTCGGCGGACGCGATCCGCGAGGCGGTGCTCGCGTGCGGCAAGGAAGCGATCGGCGAGCTCGTCGTCGTGCGTTCGCGCGAAGGCGCGCAACTGGCGACGATGCTGCTGTCGAACGTCACCGAGATGGAAGCGATCGTCGCGCGCATCACGCCGCTCGTGCCGGAGCTGATCGCGAAGCACCAGCAGAAGATCGTCGAACGGCTGCAGGAGGCGCTCGGCATCGCGGCGCCCGAAGGCAGCTCGACGATCGTCACGCGCGAGGAAGCCGCGGAGCGCATTCGTCAGGAAGTGACGATGTACGGGATCCGGATCGACATCGCGGAAGAGCTGTCGCGGCTCACCGCGCACCTGAACGAAACGCGCCATGTGATCGAGAAGGGCGGCCGTGTCGGCAAGCGTCTCGACTTCATGATGCAGGAACTGAATCGAGAAGCAAACACGCTCGGCTCGAAGGCGGCGGCGAAGGAACTGGCCGACGCGTCGATGGCGCTCAAGCTGTTGATCGAGCAGATGCGTGAGCAAGTGCAAAACCTGGAGTAAAAAGATGAAACAACCCCCACGCTCACTACGTTCACTGCCCCCCGAGGGGGCGGTCAGCCTCCTTGGGGCGGCCCGGCGGAGGCTGACATGACCCAGTCCACCCACGACGCCCACGCGTCGCATTCGCTGCACGGCGGCGTCTATCCCGGCAACCTGTTCATGGTCGTCGCGCCGTCGGGTGCCGGCAAGTCGACGCTCGTGAATGCGCTGCTGTCGAAGGACAACGACATCTGCCTGTCGATCTCGTACACGACGCGCAAGCCGCGCCCGGGCGAGCAGGACGGCCGGCACTATCACTTCACGACGGTCGAGGATTTCCGCGCGCGTCACGCGACGCACGAATTCCTCGAGAGCGCGGAAGTGCACGGCAACTACTACGGCACGTCGCGCGTCTGGATCGAAGAGCAGATGAAGAACGGCCACGACGTGCTGCTCGAGATCGACTGGCAGGGCGCGCTGCAGGTGAAGAAGCAGTTCCGCAACGCGGTCGGCATCTTCATCCTGCCGCCGTCGCTCGACGCGCTCGAAGAGCGTCTGAAGAAGCGCGGCCAGGACGAACCGAACGTGATCACGCGCCGCCTGCTTGCTGCCGGCAGCGAGATCGCGCACGCGTCTGAAGCGGAATACGTGGTGATCAACGAGAATTTCGAGCGTGCGCTTGCCGAGCTCGAATGCATCGTTGCGGCCACGCGCCTGCGCTTTGCTTCGCAGTACGCGCGACACACGGAGCTGTTCATCGAGCTCGGCATCCATCTGCCCCATGCGGAATGACGCGGGGGACGAGGGACATAAGGTAGAATAAGGACTATATTCAGAAGGAATTACCAACATGGCTCGCATTACCGTCGAAGACTGCCTGAAGCAAATCCCGAACCGCTTCGAACTGGCGCTCGCCGCCACCTATCGCGCGCGGCAGCTCGCGCAAGGCCATACGCCGAAGATCGAAAGCCGCGACAAGCCGACCGTCGTCGCGCTGCGCGAAATCGCTGCCGGCCAGGTCGGCGTCGAGATGCTGAAGAAGGTGCCGGTGTAACGCGCATCCGGCCCGTTCCAGCCATGTAATCCACGCGCGCAACGACTCGACCTGGAGGCGAATATGAGCACCACCCCATCGTCCGCCTCCGCGGATTCGACCACCGAAGCCACGGCCCAGTCGCCTGCGCGCCAGTACATCGACGCGGTTCTCGAACAGTCCTTCCGGCATCTGTTCGGGCCGACCGCCACACCGGAGCAGCCTCGCAAGCACGGCGTCGTTTCGATCGCGAAACTGACGGCTGCGCTTGCCGAGTATCTTCCTCCGGAAGAAATCAAAGAGGTCAAGGCGGCGTTCCACTTCAGCGACGAAGCCCACCTCGGTCAATATCGCCAGAGCGGCGAACCCTATATCACCCATCCTGTCGCCGTCGCGGAAATCTGCGCCGGCTGGAAGCTCGACGCGCAGGCTGTCATGGCGGCGCTCCTGCACGACGTGATGGAAGATCAGGGCGTGACCAAGAGCGAGCTGGCCGAACGGTTCGGCCCGAAGGTCGCCGAACTGGTCGACGGCCTGTCGAAGCTCGACAAGATGGAGTTCCGCAGCCGCGAAGAAGCGCAGGCGGAAAACTTCCGCAAGATGCTGCTCGCGATGGCACGTGATGTGCGCGTCATTCTCGTCAAGCTCGCCGACCGCCTGCACAACATGCGCACGCTCGGCGCGGTACCGATGGAAAAGCGCCGCCGCGTCGCGCGGGAAACGCTCGACATCTACGCGCCGATCGCGCACCGCCTCGGGTTGAACAATACGTATCGCGAGCTGCAGGACATGAGCTTCGCGAACTTCAACCCGCATCGCTACGCGACGCTCGAGAAGGCCGTGAAGGCCGCGCGCGGCAACCGCCGCGAAGTGATCAGCAAGATCCTCGAGGCCGCGCAGCGCGCGATGGCCGACGCGAAGATCGACGCCGAGATCACCGGCCGCGAGAAGACCATCTACAGCGTCTACCGCAAGATGCGCGACAAGCAGCTGTCGTTCTCGCAGGTGCTCGACGTGTACGGTTTTCGCGTCGTCGTCGACAGCCCGCTCGACTGCTACACGTGCATCGGCGCGCTGCACGCGCTGTACAAGCCCGTCCCTGGCAAGTTCAAGGACTACATCGCGATCCCGAAGATCAACGGCTACCAGTCGCTGCACACCACGCTGGTCGGCCCGTTCGGCGCGCCGATCGAGTTCCAGGTGCGCACGCGCAAGATGCACGAGATCGCCGAGGCGGGCGTGGCCGCGCACTGGTTGTACAAGAACGGCAGCGCGGATCTCAGCGACGTGCAGAAGCGCGCGCACCAGTGGCTGAAGTCGCTGCTCGACATCCAGAGCGAAGCCGGCGATTCGAGCGAATTCCTCGAGCACGTGAAGATCGACCTGTTCCCGGATGCGGTCTACGTGTTCACACCGAAGTCGAAGATCATGGCGCTGCCGCGCGGCGCGACGGCACTCGATTTCGCGTACTCGATCCACAGCGATCTCGGCAACCAGTGCGTGGCCGTGAAGATCAACAACGAGCTGCTGCCGCTGCGCACCGAGCTGAAGAGCGGCGATATCGTCGAGGTGATCACCGCGCCGTACTCGAAACCGAACCCCGCGTGGCTCGGGTTCGTGCGCACGGGCAAGGCGCGTTCGGCGATCCGTCACTATCTGAAGACGATGCGCCTGAACGAGTCGGTGCAGCTCGGCGAGCGTCTCGTCGACCAGAGTTTGAAGGGCTACGGTCTCGCGCTCGCCGACGTCACGCCGGAAGTGTGGGAGAAGCTCGTACAGTGGACGGGCAACAAGAGCCGTCAGGAAATCTTCGCGGACATCGGCCTCGGCCGTCGCGTGGCCGCGGTGATGGCCAAGCGCATCGAGGTGCTGATGAGCGGCCGCGATGCGGACGACGATCTGCCGAAGTCCGAGCGCCATCCCGCGCACCATGCGCCGCCGGTCGTGATTACCGGCACCGAAGGGATGTCGGTGCAGTTGTCCGCGTGCTGCCGGCCGATTCCGGGCGACGCGATCATGGGCTACATCGGCATCGGCCTGGGGATGGCGATTCATACGACCGATTGCCGCGTGGCGCAGCGGATTCATCGCCGCGATCCGGGCCGCTGGATCGACGTCGAATGGGCGCCGCAGCCGGGCCGCCTGTTCGACGTCGCGGTGAAGGCGCTCGTGAAGAACGCGAAGGGCATCTTTGCGCGCGTGGCGGCGGACATCACGTCGGCCGATGCGAACATCGTGCATATCGCGATGGACGAGGATCTGACACACGAATCGACGGTGCTGCGCTTCGTGATTCAGGTCAGCGACCGCGTGCACCTCGCGAACGTGATGCGGCGCGTGCGCACCAATCCGGACGTGATGCGGATCATGCGCGAGCGTTCGACCGACGACGGCGCGCATGCGCGTCACGACGGCGGTATGCGCATCGAGCGCGAGCGGCAGGATTACTGACGCGTCCTGCGTGACGAGCGATGCGACGGCGGCCATGGGTCGCCGTTTTCATTGGTGCCTTGCGGTGTGATGGCGCGAGCCTGACTGATGGCATCTTTCAGACGCCGATCGGATGGGCGGTGTCGTGCCGCTCATGGAGGGAGAAGGGGATGCAGAAAAGAAAAAGGGCTTTCCCGGAGGAAAGCCCTTTTAAGGTGGCGCGGCTGGCAGGATTCGAACCCACGACCCCTTGGTTCGTAGCCAAGTACTCTATCCAACTGAGCTACAGCCGCACGCAAAGCGGTACTACTTCAACTGTCGGAGCCTTCTACGGTGGGAAGGCCCCCAAAAAGGTGGCGCGGCTGGCAGGATTCGAACCCACGACCCCTTGGTTCGTAGCCAAGTACTCTATCCAACTGAGCTACAGCCGCACGCAAAACAAAACTTCTACTGCTTCGAACTGAAAGGGCCTTCGGATCAGAAGGCCCTCGAAAAAAGTGGCGCGGCTGGCAGGATTCGAACCCACGACCCCTTGGTTCGTAGCCAAGTACTCTATCCAACTGAGCTACAGCCGCACGCAGAAGCGAAATTATAGCAGGGTTGTATAAAAAGGGAAGCCTTATTCGCGAATTGTTCTGCAAGACCTTGCCGGGGCGCCCTTCGTGTACCCTTGGAGCATCAGTCATCCATGTTGAACCCGCATCATGAACAAGGCGTTTGTCAAAGAGTCGGACGGTGACGACGACGATCTCGACCAGGCCCAGCCGGCGATTCCGGCGGGCGCGAAGAACTACATCACGCCGGCCGGCCACAAGCGGCTGAGGGACGAACTGCTGAACCTGATCGACGTCGAGCGTCCCGAGGTCGTGCGGCTCGTGTCCTGGGCCGCGTCGAACGGCGACCGGTCGGAGAACGGCGACTACATCTACGGCAAGCGGCGGCTCCGCGAGATCGATCGCCGCATTCGCTTCCTGACGAAACGGCTCGATCTTGCCGAAGTCGTCGATGCGAGCCGGCAGGAGAACGTCGACCAGGTGTTTTTCGGCGCAACGGTCGACTACGAGACGCCGGACGGCGAGGATCACACGATCACGATCGTCGGGATCGACGAGGTCGATCTCGATCACGGGTGCGTCAGCTGGATCTCGCCGGTCGCGCGTGCGCTGATCAAGGCGAAAATCGGCGATACCGTCACGCTGATGACGCCGGCCGGCCCGCAGCAGATCGACGTGCTCGACGTCCGTTACCCGGCACCGGGCAACGCCTGAGCGACGCTCGGGATCAGCCCGGAAAAGAAAAAGCGCCCCGATGGGGCGCTTCGTCATCCGGCGTGCGGCGGATGTGCGGGTCGCTCAGAAGCGATGGCGCAGGCCGGCCGTGACCGCGATCTGCTTGTTGCTCGACGAAGCACCACCGAGGCCGTTGACATAGGCGCCGATGCCCAGGCCGTCCGTGCTGACGCGCTGATACACGCCTTGCACGTACACGTCGGTCCGCTTGGACAGTGCATAGTCAGTCTGCAGGTTGAACTGATTCCAGCCCGGATGACGGCCGTCCAGGAAGCCGGCGGTGTATGTGTACGACCCCGCCAGCGACAAGGCCGGCGTGAGCGCGTAGCGAGCGTTCACTTCGTAGTTGTTGAAGCGGGCAAACGTGCCGTCGAGACCCAGGCCGTTCGACACGCCCGAGGCACCCGCGGAGATGCCGAGCGCCCGGTTCACACGCGATTGCGTGAATACGAAGCCGGCCGTTGCCGGGCCGAATGTGTAGTTCAGGCCGCCGCCGAACACGCGCTGACGCTTGCCGACGAACGTGTTGTCGCCTGCTACCGCGCCGCCGCTGTTGGTGACCGTGGCCGACGTGAGGCCCGTGATGTCATTGTTCAACTGCAGGTAGCCAGCGCCGATATTGAAGCCGGCGTAGGTGTACGACACGCCCGCGCTGTACGCGCGATTGTTCGAGAACTGGTTGCTGTTCGAGAAGCCGTATAACGCGCCGAACTTCAGGCCGCCGTAATTGATGCTCGTATACTTGACGGCGTTATTGATCCGGAACGAATTGTTCAGGTTGTCGTTATCGAACGGGTGGGCAAACTGGGTGCCGCCGAATTGCGTACCGGTCAGCGACAGCGGCCCGATGTAGTCGACGACGCTGTCGTATTGGCGACCGAGAGTGACGGCGCCAAACTGGTCATGAGACAAGCCGACGAACGCCTGGCGGCCGAATTCACGGCCATTCTGGCCGAGCGTGCCGTTGGCGATGTTGAAGCCGTTTTCCAACACGAAGATTGCTTTCAGGCCGCCACCGAGATCTTCCGTGCCGCGCAGGCCCCAGCGGCTGCCGTTGATTTGGCCGCTGCGTTCCGACCATGAGCTGTGGCCACCCTGGTTGTTGGTATAGGTGATGCCTGCGTCGATCAGGCCATAGAGCGTCACGCTGCTCTGAGCATGGGCTGCTGTAACGAAGACACCCGACAACGCGGTGACGATCAGGGTTTTTTTCATGGATCTGTCTCCAAACAGGATGATGTCGATCGAACCTGCTGCGGACTGGCATGTTTTGCTTGACGCTGCGGCCGGTCCGGCAGAGCGGCGGTGCGCTTATCAATAAGCCATCTGCAGTGTACGGAGTGCGTGGAGCGGGGGACGATCACGCTTTAAGCAATAATATATTTTGGAATCCGCAAAGATTGTCGAGGCAGCACAAACGATTGACCATCAAGGGTTTGCGGCGCTGCAGCGAAGAAAAATGGCGATTAGGACTACGGAACGGGCGTTGCGCGATCGCGACAGGTAGTCAGCAGCAGGCGAGGGCGGTCATAGCGCGATTATTGACACATCGGCAATAGAGGTTTGTGTGGAGCATGAATAATGAAAGGTTGTTCTCTCGCTATACTGCGATCTCTGCTTTCCGAAGCAGACTTTTTCGTTGACGGAAAAGATCTCCAAACCTTTGTCGGCGCGACTTCCCAGTCGCGCTTTTTTTTGCCCCGTCACGCCGCGTGCTATTGCGCGTATGAGCGCCGCTTGCGCTTGGCCGCAGGTGCGGCTTCCTTGGCTTCGTTGGGGGGCGGTGTGTAGGTCCAGTCTTCCATCACGTAGTGACGGGCATCGAGTGGCGATGCGAGCAGGTTCTGCCAGTGATCGCCGTGCCAGGTCGTATCGAATTCGGTGTCACATGGCGCTTCGCGCGCAGACTCGGCCAGGGCGCGGGACTTGCGACGTACGCGTCCAAGCCGGCTCGCGAAGCGCTTGATTCCGTCCAGCCACATGACCTTCTCCTTCCTTCCGACGTTAAGTGAGCATCGCAATGTCCCCGCATTTCCGCAACCCGGAAAAAACCCGAGGATTTTACCGAGCCGATTTGTCCCCGGTAGAAATTTCGTGGTCGAGATTATTGATGCTCCGGTCCCGGTAATGTTGACAGGTTTTTGATGCGAATCAATTAATCAAAGGCGATGGTGTACCGATTCCAATGGTATTAGCGCTTTTTTGATAAAACGTTCGTCAAAAATTTTCTTGACGCACCCGGATTGTCCAATTTATAAAGTCAGCACTCCGTCCTCGGGCGGCGTGCTGGTGCGGGTGCTGGCGCAATGTTTCGGGATTTCGGGAAACGGCTATAAAAATAGCTTTTTTGATCTAATCGAGTGGGGAACGAAGACATGGATACCGGTATCGTGAAATGGTTTAACGATGCTAAAGGTTTCGGCTTTATTACGTCGGACAATGGTGGTGAAGATTTGTTTGCGCACTTTTCCGAAATCAAGATGGACGGCTTCAAGACGCTGAAGGAAAACCAGCGTGTTTCGTTCGACGTGAAAGTCGGGCCGAAAGGCAAGCAGGCAGCGAATATCCAGGCGGTCTGACGCGCCACGCATTGCCGATCACGTCCGGCCCCCGCATGGCGGGGGCTTTTTGCTTTTCGGGGGCGGAACATTCCGGTTCGGGCTGGCCGCGAACGGGGATGCCGGTGCATACTCACGGAAGCATCGTTTCCCAGTCTTTTCATGCCTGATTCCCCCCGTCCGTCCGATCCCGCCAGCGAACAGCCGCTCGTTTTCGTCGACCTTGAAACCACGGGCGGCTCGCCCGCCGAACACCGCATCACCGAAATCGGTGTGGTCGAAATCGGCCCGCTCGGCGTGTCGACGTGGACGACGCTCGTCAATCCGGGCCAGTCGATTCCGCCGTTCATCCAGCAACTGACGGGCATTTCGGACGACATGGTGCGCGACGCGCCGTCGTTTGCGTCGCTGGCGTCGGCGTTGTTCGAGCGGCTCGACGGCAAGCTGTTCGTCGCGCACAACGCGAGTTTCGACCGCGGCTTCCTGCGGGCCGAATTCGAGCGCGCCGGCTTCGCGTTCAATCCTGATGTGCTGTGTACGGTGCGGCTGTCGCGTGCGCTGTTCCCGCGCGAAGCGCGGCACGGCCTCGACGCGTTGATCGAACGCCACGGCCTCGTGCCGGCTGCACGCCACCGGGCGCTGGCGGATGCCGACCTCCTGTGGCAGTTCTGGCGCCAGTTGCACGATATCGTGCCGCTCGAGCGGTTGCGCGACCAGATCGCGCGCACGACGCGCCACTTCCGTCTGGGTGGCGACCTGACCGAAGCTTGGCTCGATACCGCGCCGGCCGGGTGCGGAGCGTACGCGCTGTTCGCGGAGGGCGACGCGCCGCTGTATGTCGGCCGCAGCGTACGCGTGCGGCAGCGGCTACGTGCACTGCTGACCGGCGAGCGCCGTTCGTCGAAGGAAATGCGGCTTGCGCAGCAGGTGCGCCGGGTCGAATGGCGCGAGACCGGCAACGAGCTGGGGGCAATGCTTGCCGAAGCGCAATGGATCGCCCAGTTGCGTCCATCGTACAACCGTCGCCCCGCGGCCGACGCCCGTGCCGGCGGTGCGCCCTGGCCGTTTGACGGTGCAGTTGCATTCGAGGCGAGCGGCGAGCGCCGCCTGTTTCATGTGATCGATGGCTGGCGCTATCTCGGCGTGGCGGAATCGCTCGACGCGGCCGCGCGGCTCGCGGCTGACGGGACGGACGGTGCGTTCGAACCCTTCACCCACCGCCTGCTGCAGACGCATCTCGCACGCGGCCTGCAACTGATTCCGCTCGCCGCGCTCACGCCGGCGGGGCAAGCCGGTTGAATCAAGCGCGGCCGCGCGATCCGCGCCTGCTGCGTCAACCGATCGCGCTTGCGCCGCCGGCCGAGCAGACGTGCGACAGCGCGGTGTCGAGTGCCTGCGTTTGCGTGGAGTCGTAGCGGGTGAGCGTCTTCCAGTTCGCGATGCTGCGCGCGAGCCGCGCCTGGCAATCAGGCGCATCGCGCAGCGGTCCAACCTGCGCGAGCCCTGCGAGCATTTTCTGCGTCAGCCGGTCGAGCGCCGGGCGCGTGCTGGTCGCGAGATCGGGCGGCATGCCTTCCGGCGGCCGCGTCGCACGCCAGGTCGCGAACAGCGCGTTCTGCACATCTTTGCTCGCGGTGATCTGATCCTCGAAGAACGTCCGCGCGAACGCGGGATCGACGCCGGCTTGTGCCGCGCGCTTCTCGACCGATGCGAGCAGTGCCGCTTCGCGCGGCCGGTCCTCGATTGCCTTGTGATTGGCCCATTTCCAGCGAGCGACCGGTTCGGCGAGCGCGAGACGCTGCGACGCGAGCGCGACGAGGTTGGTGAGGGCGGTGTCGTCGCCATCTGCATTGGCGATACGCGGGGACGAAAAGAGGGCGACGCCGAGCGCGGCGACAGCGAGGCTGGCACGAATGGCTTGCTTCATCGGAACGATCGGGAGAGCCGGGCGGGCCGGACGTGGAAAACCAGAAGAATAGACGAAGACAGTCGCGCGGCGTAGTGCAGCGACCGGAGAATCAGCAGGCGAGCTGATCCGGCACCGTCAGGCTGTTGCGGCCCGGGTGCGAGGCGAATTGCGCACGATGCGCAGTGATGAACCGCACGATAGCGATGATCGACACGTGGCGGTTACAGAACCGGACAGGCGTTCACTTCGGCGAGTACAGCTTGTGCTGCTCGTCGAAGAATGCCCGCACGTGGTCAGGCAATTCGGCGAGGAATTCCACGCCGACGGGTTCCGGATCCGGGCTCATCACTTGCTCGGGCGGTGGCATGCGAGTTGGTCTTTCGTCCATGGTCATTTCTCCAGCAGGTTCGATGATTATCAACCTCGCGCTTGGATTTATGCCAGTGGCGAATCGTTAGATTTTGTCTCTGTTGTATTAACGGCACATGCGCTCTGACGCGCGCTGCGATGCCGACTATTGCATCGTACGGAATCGGCAACAATCGGGCCGCTTGTTATACTTGCGCGCACTTTTTCCTGGACCGCGATGAAACGAACGACGCGATGGATCGGCCTCGTATGGCTGGCGCTGGTACTGAACGTACTGTCGCCCGTCATCGGCTATGCGCGTCTCGCATCGAGTGGCTCCGGCGAGCTCACGCTCGAATTGTGCAGTGCAGCGGGCGCCCGCCAGGTCGTGCTCGCGCAGGCGGGCGGCGATCACGATACGTCGTCGTTCGACCATGCCGGCATGGCGCACTGCGTGTACTGCCCCGGCTTCGCGGCGAACGTGGCGCTCGGGTCGAGCCTGCCCGCGTTGCCGGGCTTCGTGCGGACGTTCGCCTATCGCGCGGCCGCCCCCGTCGTTCCCGATTGTCCCCGCAAGGGCATTCGTCTCGCGCAGCCCCGCGCCCCGCCTGAAAACGCTCCGATCTGATTGATGTCGTCCGCGCGCCCCCCGGTGGCGCGCGTGCCGCCCGCGGCGAGGCCGCGTGCCGCGCCGTCCGTGCGCGGCACGCGCGCTCGCGTCCGGCGGCGTCCGATCGCGTTTTCAGGAATTCGCACATGTCCTCCCCCTTCGCCGCGCGGCCGTCGCGCGGCCGGCTCGCGCTCGCATGCGCGGCCGCTTTTGCCTGGCCAGCCGCCCATGCGGCGTCAACGGACGATGCACGCGGCGCGACCGCGCACGGTGGTGTCGAGCGTTCCGCTGATGCCGCCGCGCCCGCTTCGGCTGTCGCAACCGTGCCGCCGGCGCTGGCCGGCGACACGCTGAGCGCCGTCAGCGTGACCGCGCAGCGGCAACCGATCGATCCGGATACGCCGGCCGTTGTCACATCGATCACGCGCGAGCAGATCGAATCGCATACCAACGTCACGACCGAAGACGCGCTGAAATACGCGCCGAACCTGATGGTCCGCAAGCGCTATATCGGCGACCGCAACAGCGTATTCGCCGGCCGCGACTTCAACGAACTGCAGAGCGCACGCGGGCTCGTGTATGCGGACGGCGTGCTGCTGTCGAACCTGCTCGGCTCGAGCTACGCGTACCCGCCGCGCTGGTCGCTGATTCCGCCCGACGACATCGCGCGCGTCGACGTGCTCTATGGCCCCTTTTCCGCGCTGTATCCGGGTAACTCGATCGGCTCGACCGTGCTGCTGACGACGCGTCGCCCGGACAAACTCGAGGCGTCGCTGTCGACCCAGTTCTTCACGCAGCGCTATCACGACGGCTACGGGGTGGCAGACAGCTTCGGCGGCAATCACCAGACCGCGCGGATTGCGAACCGCGTCGGCCGGTTCTGGTTCGCGCTGTCGCTCGACCGGCTCGAGAACAACGGTCAGCCGATGCAGTATGCGAGCCCCAATTCGGCGTACAACCCGAAGCTCGGCGCCGCCGTGCCCGTGACGGGCGCCGCGACCGACATCGGGCCCAACGGAAAGCCGCGGACGATCGTCGGTGCGCAGTCGATCGAGCGGACCGAGCAGCTCAACGAAACGGTCCGGATGGGCTATGCGTTCACCGACCACGTCGATGCGACGCTCACGCTCGGGCATTGGGAGAACCATTACCGGCAGCACGGCGAAACCTTCCTGCGCGATGCGGCCGGCAATCCGGTCTACGGCGGCAACGTGTCGATCGGCGGCCGGAACATGACCGTCGCGCCGAACGCGTTCGCGCCGCAGCGCGGCGACCAGGAGAACTGGCTGTACGCGCTCGGCCTGAACGGCCGGCTCGATTCCGGCTGGCGCCTGTCGGGCGTCGTGTCCGCATACGACGTGTCGCGCGACGTGCAGCGCTCGGCGTCGACCGTGCAGGGTGGCGCAGGCACGCAGTTCCAGGGCGACGGCACCGGCTGGCGCACGCTCGACCTGAAGGCCGAGGCGCCGGAAGTGAAGGGCCATACGTTCACGTTCGGTTACCACTACGACAACTACTTCCTGCGCAACGTCACGTACAACACGGCCGACTGGCTGGCCGGGCCGACCACGTCGCTGTCGAGCGTCTATCGCGGCGACACGCGCACGCAGGCGCTGTTCGGCCAGGACGCGTGGCGCTTCGCGCCGGGCTGGCTCGCGACGCTGGGGCTGCGTTACGAGCGCTGGGATGCGTACGGCGGCGCGCTCGGCAATGCAACGGGCACACTCGGCTATGCGGACCGCAGCGCGAATGCGCTGTCGCCGAAAGTCGCGCTGCAATGGGATGCGACCGACGTATGGCGGTTCCGGCTCTCGTTCGCGACCGGCACGCGTTTCCCGACGGTCGGCGAACTGTTCCAGGGCACGATCTCGAACAACGCGATCGTCAACAACAACCCGAACCTGCGGCCCGAAAAGGCGATCGACTGGGACTTCACGGCCGAACGCGACGTGGGTGTCGGCGTCGTGCGTGCCAGCGTGTTCCAGAGCGATCTGCGCGATTCGATCTACAGCCAGACGACGGTGTCGGGCGCGACGACGGTGACCAACATCTCGAACGTCGATCGCGTGCGCGTGCGCGGCGTCGAACTCGCGTTCAGCGGCGAGAACGTTGGGTTGAAGGGACTCGCGATCGACGCGAACGTGTCGGCGAGCAATGCGCAGATCCTCGCCGATGCCGCGAATCCCGCGTATGTCGGTTCGCGCTTTCCGCGGATTCCGCGCATGCGTGCGAACCTGCTCGCGTCGTATCGCTTCGACGAGCACTGGCTTGCGAGCGTCGGCGTGCGCTATTCGGGCCGCCAGTTCAACACGCTCGACAACAGCGACGTAAACCCGGACGTCTATGGCGGCACGAGCTCGTTCACGATCGTCGATCTGAAGGCGCGCTACCGCTTCGACCGTCACTGGACCGCGTCGGTCGGCATCGACAACCTGACGGACCGCCGTTACTACGTGTTCCACCCGTATCCGGGCCGTACTTTCTATGGAGAACTGAAATGGTCGCTGTGAGATCGCTCGCGGCAGGCGGCGCGCTGTGGTTCGCGTTGCTGTCATCCGCAGGTGCGCACGATGCGCATGACGTGCCGAAGGCGGCTGACCCGCACGCCGCGCACATGAGCATGCAGGCCGCGCCCGCGCAGCAGAAGCAGCCGCTCGCGACCGGCGCCGCGTTCGACACGCATCACCGGCTGTGGGTCGCGTGGGTCGAGGGCGCGCACGTCGTCGTCGCGCATTCCGACGACGCGGGCAGCACGCTGTCCGCGCCCGTGACCGTCAACGCGATGCCGGAGCCGATCTACACGAGCGCCGAGAATCGCCCGAAGATCGCGACGAGTACGGATGGTCGCGCGGTGTACGTGTCGTGGTCGATGCCGCTCGATGCGCCGTACACCGGCATGGTGCGCTTCGCGCGATCGCTCGACGGCGGCGCGACGTGGAGCGTGCCCGTGACCGTGCATCGCGACCGGCAGGCGATCACGCACCGCTTCGACATGATGGCCGTCGATCCGGCCGGCAATATCGCGATCGCATGGATCGACAAGCGCGATCTCGTGGCGGCGAAAGCGGCGGGGCAGGCGTACGAAGGCGCGGCTGCCTACTACGCGGTATCGCGCGACGGCGGCGCATCGTTCGAAGCCGAGCGCAAGGTGACCGACCACACGTGCGAATGCTGCCGCATCGCGATGGCGATCGATCCGGCCGGACGGATCGAGGCCGCGTGGCGCAACGTGTTTCCGGGGCAGATCCGCGATCATGCGCTCGCCGTGTTGCCCGTCGCGGCGTCGGAGCCGGTCGTGCCGGTGCGCGCGACGTTCTCGAACTGGCACGTCGAGGCGTGCCCCGAGCACGGGCCGGCGCTGGCGATCACGCCGGACGGTACGCGCCATCTCGCCTGGTTCGGCGTCGTCGACGGCCGGGCTGACGTGTTCTATTCGCGCATCGGCGCCGACGGCGAGCCGCGCGGCACGCCGTGGGCATTCGGCGCGAATCCCGCGGTGCCCGGCGAGCAGGCGTCGCATGCGGCGCTCGTCGCGCGCGGCGACGTCGTCTGGCTCGCCTGGAAGGCGTTCGACGGCGACACGATGCAGATCAAGCTGCGCCGGTCGGACGATCGCGGCGAGCACTGGTCGGCGCCGCGCGTGATCGCGTCGACGTCGGGCGCGAGCGACAACCCGCAATTGCTCGACGACGCGGGCCGCCTCTATCTGTCGTGGCGCACGCGTAACGACGGTTATCGGCTGATCGCGGTGGAGGGGGCGAAATGAAGCGGCTGATTGCGTTGCTGGGCATCGTGCTCGCGAGCGTGCCGGCGTGGGCCGGCGGCGAACTGCAGCCGCTGCGCGCGGCCGACGTCGCGCACCTGTATGCGACCGCGCACGAGCGGCCGCTGGCGGTCGAGATCTGGTCGCTCGATTGCGGATACTGTCGCGAGAACGCCGCGCACCTGGTCGCGTGGCAGCGCCGCCATCCGGACGTGCAGCTCGCGATGGTCGCGATGGATGCATACGACGACAACGGTGCGGCGATCTCGCAGGCGCTCGCGCAGATGAACTTGCCGCCGCAGGTCGCGCAGTACGCGAACGCGGAGCCGATGCCCGAGCGTCTGCGGGCGGCGCTCGATGCGGGATGGAGAGGGGAGATGCCGCGCACCGTGTGGATCGGGCGCGATGGCGCACGCGAAGCGCGCAGCGGATTGCTGACGGCCGACGTGCTCGACGGCTGGTTGCAGCGCGCCAGGCGCTGAACCGGCCAGCGGCGCGCGGCGAGCGGGCCGCGCGCCGGCCTGATACGAAAACGCGCCCGAAGGCGCGTGGAGAGAATCGTCAGGCCGCTCGCTTGAATAGCCGGATCACGAACAGCAGGATCACCGCGCCGACGACCGCGACGATCACCGAACCGATGAAGCCACTGCCGACGCTGATGCCGAGCAGCCCGGCGAGCCAGCCGCCGATCACTGCGCCGACGATCCCGACGATGATGTCGACGATCAGCCCGAAGCCGCCGCCCTTGACGAGCAAGCCGGCAAGCCAGCCGGCGATCGCGCCGATGATGAGCCACATAATCAAGCCATGAGCCATGGTTGTCCTCTCCTTGAGTTGAGTCGAATGACCGGACATCGGCAGCGTTGCCGCAAGCTGAATGAAGGCGGCAACGCGACCTGCCGCGCCGCCCACGCAATGTAACGCGATAGACGGGTCGGAATCGTTAAGTAATGTTATGCACCCTTAACCGGATTTTCCAGGGAATTCGTCTGCATACGGGGAGGCTCGTGCGTGGACGATGCGTGATGAAATGAATATGTAATAAATGACCGCCGGTGAAGCCGGTCGGCCACGGGCGTCATCGCTCGCGCGTCGATGCCTGCATGCCCGCGTCGGGCAATCCGTCGCTTGCGTCGGCGATCAGCCGGGCGACGGTCGAGGGATCGCCGATCGCCTCGATCGACAGCAGTGCGAATCGGGCGAGAAAGAGCGACGCATCGGCTTCACCGATTCGCGTCATCGTGCGGCACAGGTCGGTGTAGAGGGTGTCGCGTTCGGTATCCATCATCATGCGGTCTCCTGAGGATCGGTTGACGCGCACGGATGGAGTGCGCGTTCGAGCGCGGCGGCCACGTCGCCGGCGCAAGCGTCGTGCCAGCGACCAAGGACGTGACCGTCCGGACGCACGAGATAGACGGTGCCGTCGCGCGCACCATACATGTCGAACAGCCGGCCGTCGTCGTCATGGCCGCCGCAGGCTGGTTGCCGCGGGGCCGCATGCCGTGCGAGCGTGACGAGCGCGAACGGTATCCGCGCAGCGTGCAGGCGCCGTTCGAGAGCGGCGAGTGCCGGATCGGGCACGCCGTCGGACGTGAAGCAGAACGCGGTGAAGCGCGGCGCGACGAGATCGGTCAGGTGGCCGCGGCGCATGTCGCTGCCATGCGCCGAGTACAGCATCAGCGGGCATTCGGCGAGCACCGTGCCGGGCGTGGGGCCGGCGGCAAACGTATCGCGTTCGGCTGCGTTGAGCGACGACGTCGCATAGGCGATGGCCATCGTCTGGCGCGGATTGATCAGCGAACGCAGCGCCGGATGCCCGACCGCGAGCGACAGCACGGCCTTGCGCATCAGTTCGAACGCAAACGACGGTGGCGCCATGAACTCGGTGCTCTTCGTGCCGTAGCGGAGGTTCTCGTGCGTCGCGAACACGCGTTCGTCCGAATAGCTGTCGAGCAACGTGTCCGACGCGAGCCCGCGAGTCACGTACGCGAGTTTCCATGCAAGGTTGTCGGCGTCTTCGATACCCGAATTCGCGCCGCGCACGCCGAAGATCGGTACGAGATGCGCGGCGTCGCCGCAGAACAGCACGCGGCCGTGCCGGTAGCGTTCGAGCGTCAGCGCGTTCGCCTTGTAGATCGTGATCCAGATCGGCGACCAGTCGCCGCGCTCACCCATCATGTCGAGCAGGTTCTGCACGCGCGGGATCACGTTCTCCGGTTTCACGGCCGCTTCGGGATCCTCATCGTCGCGCAACTGGTAGTCGATTCGCCACACGTTGTCGGGCTGCTTGTGGACGAGCACCGTCGAACCCGGGTTCGACGACGGATCGAAGTATGCGAGCCGTTCGGTCGGCCGGTCGCTGTCGAGCGCGATGTCGACGATCACGTAGCGGCCCTCGTAGCTCGTGCCCTGGAGCGACAGGCCGAGCGCGTCGCGCATCGTGCTGCGTCCGCCGTCGCACGCAACGACCCATTCGGCGTCGAGCGCATAGCCACCGAGCGGCGTGTCGACCTGCAGGCGCACGCCGTCCGGCTGCCGGATCACCCCGGTGACCTTCGCCTGCCAGCGAATCTCGATGAGTTCGGCGCGGCGCAGCGCGGCGTCGAGCAGGAATTGCTCGATGTGATACTGCGCGAGATTGATCATCGGCGGCAGCTTCTGGTTGTCGTCCTGCGGCATCGTGAAATGCAGCACTTCGTCGCGACGGTAGAAGCTGCGTCCGCCGGTCCACGGCAACCCGGTGCGCAGGAAGTCGTCGAGCGCGCCGAGCCGCTCGATGATCTCGAGGCTGCGCCGCGAGATGCAGATGGCGCGGCTGCCGTGGCAGACCGCGTCGTCGGCCTCGATCAGCACGCTGCGGATGCCGTGGTTCGCGAGGCCGAGCGCGACGGCGAGGCCGACAGGGCCGCCGCCGACGATCGCCACGCGATGCCGATGCGTATCGATACCGTCGTCGCAGGCCGGCAGATGTGCGGGATGGCGCGCGGCGACGAACGGGTAGGGCTTGAAGTCGAGATCCATCGTTGGCTTCCAGGGGGAGTGGTTCGACGTGCATGCGGGCCGGGGCAACGCGTGCAGGCAGTCGAAGCAGTATGGAAGCCGGGCGGAAATCCGCTGTCCCCATTCCGGGTACGGCAAGCCGACCGGGATTTACCCCGATTCGGTCATCACCGGCCGATTGGCTTCAGGGCTGCAGGCAGAGCGCGAACAGCTGGCGTTGACTCGAGATGCCCAGGCGCCGGTACGCGCGTTTCTGGTACGTGACGACGCTCGACGTCTTCACGCCGATCGTCTCGCCGATCTCGTGAGCGGTCTGGCCTTCGAGTACGCCGCGCAGCACGTCGAGTTCGCGCTTGGGCAGCGTCGGGCATGCGCTGCGCAGCCGCGCGAGCATCAGTTGCGGGATACCGATCTGCGCCGCACCGGCGAGTGCGTAGTGATGCTTCGCTGCCTGCGCGATCAGCGGCGCGAGCGCTTCGATCGCCGCGATCTCACGCGGCTGGAACGCGCCGCTGCGATGCGCGCGGTACAGGTTGATCGACAGCCAACTCGCATCGTTGGGCTGCATCAGCAGTGACAGCCGGTCGGACACGTCGGGGCCGCGGTAGCAAGCCGCGCGATACGCTTCATGATCGATCTCGTCGCCGGCCTGCTGGTGTAGCAGCAGGTCGTGGCGGCGCGTGCCGCGATGCGCGCTCGATACGATCTTCTGGTTGCCGTCGAGCGCGTAGAAGTGTCTCGCGTAGGTGTCGGCGACGTCGCGCAGGTAACGGCCGCCGCGATGGTCGGCGACGGATAGCGTGCGCGGGCGGTTGCCGAACTCGTACGCGAAGATCGTGCATTGCGTGACCGACAGCGCATCGTCGAACAGCCTCAGCACTTCGGCCGCGAATGGGTTCGGCTCGCTGCCGCCGATTGCGGCGACGAGGCGCGTCGCACGCGATACATCCAGTTGCCCGGTGAGGTTCGGTCGCTCGAGACGCCAGGTACGCATGATGCTCGGAAAGGGCGGGGTGATCCGAAGATTGTAATCGGCGGGATGCGGCGCGGGAGTCGGGTGATGCCCGCAAGCGGAGCGGGTGCGGACAGAAGGGCAGCGCACGATTCGGCGCCCGGAATGAGAAAAGGGCTGACAAGCATTGCTTGTCAGCCCTTTATAACTTGGTGCCGGAGATAGGAGTCGAACCTACGACCTTCGCATTACGAATGCGCTGCTCTACCAACTGAGCTACACCGGCATCAGAGAAACGAAATTATAAGGTGAAATCTGAAACCTTGGCAATAGGTTTTGCGAATTTTTTTCAGCTTGCTGCTGTTGTTTCGCGAAACTCATCGACTCGGCAAACTTCCCGCTTCGTTTCACTGCGATGCGACCCGTTGGGGTCACATCGAGAGGCGCGATTGTACTAACGTCACGCGATACTGTCTAGTGCTGCAGTGCAAATTTATTGCTTTTCTTGATGGTAGCCCGTCACGCGCTCGACTTCGTTCTTCGAACCGAGGAACACCGCGACGCGCTGATGCAGGCCCGTCGGCTGCACTTCCATGATGCGCTGCGTGCCATTCGTCGCGGCGCCGCCCGCCTGTTCGACGATGAACGACATCGGGTTCGCTTCGTACATCAGGCGCAGCTTGCCCGCACGATCGGGCGTGCGCTTGTCGGCCGGGTACATGAAGATGCCGCCGCGGTTCAGGATCCGGTGCACGTCGGCGACCATCGATGCGATCCAGCGCATGTTGAAGTTGTCGCCGCGCGGGCCGTCCTTGCCGGCGTTCAGTTCGTCGACGTAGCGCTTGACCGGGTCGTACCAGTGGCGTGCGTTCGATGCGTTGATCGCGTATTCGCGCGTGTCGGCCGGGATCTGCATGTTGCTCTGCGTGAGCACCCACGAGCCGACTTCGCGGTCGAGCGTGAAGCAGTTCACGCCGTTGCCGGTCGTCAGCACGAACACCGTTTGCGGGCCGTACACGGCGTAGCCGGCGGCGACCTGCTCCGTGCCGGGCTGCAGGAACGATTCCTCGGTGGCCTGCTTGCCGTCCGGGCAGCGCAGCACCGAGAAGATCGTGCCGATCGACACGTTCACGTCGATGTTCGACGAGCCGTCGAGCGGATCGAACACGAGCAGGTATTCGCCGCGCGGGTAGTTCGCCGGGATCGGGAAGAACGTTTCCATTTCTTCCGACGCCATCGCGGCGAGGTTGCCGCCCCATTCGTTCGCGTCGAGCAGGATCTCGTTCGACAGGATGTCGAGCTTCTTCTGCACTTCGCCCTGGACGTTCTCGCTGCCGGCGGTGCCGAGCGCCTCGCCGAGCGCGCCCTTCGACACGTTGTAGCTGATCGCCTTGCACGCTCGGGCGACGACTTCGATCAGCAGGCGCAGGTCGGCGGGGAGGTTGTTGGTCTCACGTTGCTGTTCGATCAGGAACTTCGACAGCGTGGTGCGGCGGGCAATGGACATGACAGACTCCGAAAGGCCAAAGAATCCTTGAATGGTCGCAATTTTACCCGCCGCGCCTCTCGTGCCGCCGGCTTTTTTCGTCCGGTTACATGGCCGGGCGGCCGAAGCGGCCCGGTTTCCGGTGGCGGGGGCGGGCGAGATGCGCTTTGCAGCGGCGGCAGGCGGCGCGGTCTGACCCCGCGATTGCGCCCGGTTCACGCGGTGCTCACACAATAAAAAAGCCGGTGCCGCGATTGGCGGCACCGGCTGTCTCGCGCGGGCGCGATGCGGGCGATGGCGTTACGCGAGCGCCTTCTCGACGATCTCGCGCACGTCGCGCGATTTCGCACCGGCGGCGACCTGCTCGAGGGCTTCGCGCATCCGGTCGCGCAGCGCCGGCGTGAAGCGGCGCCACAGTTCGAGCGAGCGGGCGAGGCGCGCCGCGACCTGCGGGTTGATCGCGTCGAGCGCGAGCACCTGTTCGGCCCAGAACGCATAACCCGAGCCGTCCGCCGCGTGGAATTGCGCGGGGTTGGCCGCGCAGAAGCTGAAGATCAGCGAACGCGCGCGGTTCGGGTTCTTCAGGTTGAACGCGGGGTGCGCGAACAGCTTGCGAACCTTCGCGAGCGTCGGCTGCGCGGCCGTGCCGCGTTGCGCAGCCTGCATCGCGAACCACTTGTCGATCACGAGCGCTTCCTTCTCGAAGCGGCGGTAGAAATCGTCGAGCGCGTGCTCGGCCGGTTCGTTCGCGCCGGCCGCCGCGGCGGATAGCAGCGCGCCGAGGGCAGCCGCGCGATCGGTCATGTTGTTCGCCGCGTCGTATTGTGCGGTTGCGAGGCTCACGGCATCGGCCGGGTTCTCGAGCTCGGCGAGATACGCGAGCGCGAGGTTCTTCAGCGCGCGGTGGCCGGATGCCTCCGGCGTCGGCTCGTAGGCGCCGGGCGTCTGGTGCTGTTCGTAGGCGGCGAGCCAGTCGGCGCGCAGCGCGGTGGCGAGTTGACGGCGCACGAACTGGCGCGCGCGATGCACGGCGGCCGGATCGGCTTCCGCCATCTGGTCGGCGAGGTAGGTTTCCGACGGCAGCGTCAGCGCGAGTTCGCGGAACGCCGGCGACAGCGTCGCGTCGGTCAGCACGCGGCGGAAGGCGGCGACGAAGTTCTCGCCGAGCGTGAGCGGCTCGTTCGCGGCGGCGCGCGCGGCGAGCGTCAGCAGCGCGCGCGTCGCGAGGCGCTGGCCGGCTTCCCAGCGGTTGAACGGATCACTGTCGTGCGCAAGCAGGAACGCGAGATCGTCGTCGCTGTAGTCGTACTCGACGATCACCGGCGACGAGAAGTTGCGCAGCAGCGACGGCAGCGGTTGTTCCGGCACGTCGACGAACGTGAAGGTCTGCTCGGTGTCGGTGAAGTCGAGCACGCGTGTCGTGCCTGCGGCGGCGGCTTCGCCGTCGAGTCGCAGCGGCAGGTCGCGGCCGTCGCGGCCGATCAGGCCGATCGCGAACGGAATCAGCAGCGGCCCTTGCTGCGTTTCGCGCGCGGCCGGCGATGCGTCGCCGTAACCCTGCGCGAGCGTGACCGTATAGCGGCG
Organism: Burkholderia sp. AU45251; assembly: GCF_030482905.1. Classification (NCBI taxonomy): domain Bacteria; kingdom Pseudomonadati; phylum Pseudomonadota; class Betaproteobacteria; order Burkholderiales; family Burkholderiaceae; genus Burkholderia; species Burkholderia sp. AU45251. The sequence continues at coordinate 101,569 of NZ_JAUJQH010000020.1, forward strand.
CGCGGCCGCGTCGTACGCGGTGCGCACCGACACGCGCGGCGTGCCGGCCTGGCTGTACCAGCGCTCGAACTGCGCGAGGTCGCGTCCGTTCGCGTCGGCCATCGCGTGACGGAAGTCGTCGCAGGTCACGGCGTGCCCGTCGTGGCGCTTGAAGTACAGGTCCATCCCCTTGCGGAAGCCGTCACGGCCGAACAGCGTCTGGTACATCCGCACGACTTCCGAACCTTTCTCGTAGACGGTCATCGTGTAGAAGTTGTTGATCTCGACGTAGCTCTCCGGGCGTACCGGGTGTGCCATCGGGCCCGCATCCTCGGCGAACTGCAGCTGGCGCAGCACGCGCACGTCCTCGATGCGCTTGACCGCGCGGGCCGCCGATTCGATATCGTCGCCCGCGGCCATGTCGGCCGAGAATTCCTGGTCGCGGAACACCGTCAGGCCTTCCTTCAGGCTCAACTGGAACCAGTCGCGGCAGGTCACGCGGTTGCCGGTCCAGTTGTGGAAGTACTCGTGGCCCACCACCGATTCGATGTTCGCGAAGTCGGTGTCGGTCGCGGTCTCGGGGTTCGCCAGCACGTACTTCGTATTGAAGATGTTGAGCCCCTTGTTTTCCATCGCCCCCATGTTGAAGTCGCCGACCGCGACGATCATGAAGCGGTCGAGATCGAGCTCGAGGCCGAAGCGCTTCTCGTCCCAGCGGATCGAGTGGATCAGCGAATCCATCGCATGACGCGTCTTGTCGAGGTCGGCCGGCTCGACCCACACCTGCAGCAGCTTTTCCTTGCCCGAGCCGGTCGTGATCTTTTCCTCGATCGCGACGAGCGTGCCCGCGACCAGCGCGAACAGGTAGCTCGGCTTGCGGAACGGGTCTTCCCACTTCGCGAAGTGGCGGCCGTCGGGCAGGTCGCCGGAATCGACGAGGTTGCCGTTCGACAGCAGCACCGGGTAGGCGGCCTTGTCGGCGCGCAGCGTCACCGTGTACGACGCCATCACGTCCGGGCGGTCGAGGAAGTAGGTGATGCGGCGGAAACCTTCGGCTTCGCACTGCGTGAAGAAGTTGCCGCTCGACACATAGAGGCCCGACAGCGTCGTATTCTGGTCGGGTGCGCAGGCGCTTTCGAGCGTCAGCTCGAATGCATCGGGGACGTTCTCGACGGTCAGCCCGTGTTCGTGCGCGCGCACGGCGTCATGCGGCGCACCGTCCAGCCGTGCGCCGACGAATTCGAGCGCTTCGCCCATCAGCTCCAGGTGCGGCGCGGGTGCGGCGTCCGGATTGCGGCGCACGCGCATCGTATTCCTGACGATCGTACGGGCCGGCGCGAGATCGAATTCGAGCGCGACGGAATCGATGAGGAAGGCCGGCGGCGTGTAGTCGGCGCGGCGGATCACGGTGGAGGAGGCGTTGTCGGACATGGTCGTCGAGATCGGTGGAATGGGGGACGCGCCCGTGGCACGGGCCGGGCGAACCGGGCCATTGTACAAAGGCTTGCGGCTACGTGCCGGGCGAACTTTTTACCGGTTCCGCGAGTCCGCGTATTATCGGCATCCCGTTGCGGTTCGCACGGTGCGACGAACGGGTGACGGATCGAAGAGGATCAACATGAAACGCAAATGGATTCAACGCGGTGCGGGCTGGGCGGCGGTGCTGTGCGTGGCGCTGCTGACCGGCTGCACCAGCTACGTGACGACCCAGGTCACGGCCTTCTCCGACTGGAGCGGCAGCGACGCGACACGCACCTATGCGTTCACGCGCACCGATGCGCAGAAGCACAGCATCGAGCAGTCGACCTACGAACCGATCGTGGCGAACGAGCTGTCCACGTATGCGTTCCGGCAGGCGCCGGCCGCGCAGGCCCGCTATCTCGTCGGACTGACGTACGGGGTCGGCAGCGATCTCGTGACGGTGCCGCAGCCGGTCTACTACGACCCGTGGTTCGCCGGCCCGGGGCCGTACTGGCGGGGCGGGCCCTGGGGACCGTGGGGCCCCTGGGGGCCGATGCCGGCCGGCTATGTCGCGCAGACCTATCAGGTGTTCGACTACACGCTCGGCATCCGTATCACCGAGCGCGCAACGGGCAAGGAGGTCTACAACGTGACCGCGCGCACGACCGGCGACAACGGCGCGCTGCTGTATGCCATGCCGTTCCTCGCGCGCAGCGCGCTCGCCGATTTCCCGCTGGCGAACGGCGCGGTCCGCACGGTGCGGCTGCCGGTCGACAAGCGCGGCGGCCCGGCGGCGCCGGCCGCCAACGAGCGAGCGGTGCCGGCGGCGCCTGCTTCAGGTGCAGCCGCCGCGAAGTAACGCGGCGTCAGTCCCGGCGCGGCCGTCCGGCCGCGCCCGCCATCTTCCTTCCCGTCAGACCCCGATGCCCAGCAGCGCAAGCGCGCCGAGCACGACGAACAGCACGGCCGCAATCCCGTGCACGAGCTTCGTCGGCAGACGGTGCGCGAAGCGGTCGCCGAGCAGGATCGCCGGCACGTTCGCGAGCATCATCCCGAACGTCGTGCCGGCCACGACACCGATGTAGTCCTGGAAGCGCGCGGCCAGTGCGACGGTCGCGATCTGCGTCTTGTCGCCCATTTCCGCGAGGAAGAACGCGACGAGGGTCGCACCGAACACGCCGAGCCGCGAGCGGTTGGCATTGGCTTCGTCGGCATCGAGCTTGTCCGGCACGAGGATCCACAACCCCATCGCGATGAACGAGAACGCGAGCGCCCAGCGCATGATCGACGGCGTGACGAGCGCGCCGAGCCATTCGCCGAGCGCGCCGGCGAAACCGTGGTTCACGAGCGTCGCGACGAGCACGCCAAGAATGATCGGCATCGGCTTGCGATAGCGCGCGGCCAGTACGAGGGAAAGCAGTTGGGTCTTGTCGCCGATTTCAGCGAGGGCGACGGCGCCGGTGGAGATCAGGAAGGCTTGGGACACGGATGGGGTTCCACGGGCCGGTGTTGTGCGTGCGAGCGACGATCCACGGCGCGCCGGGCCCTGATGCGGCGCACTGTGAACCATCGGTCTCGCCAGGCCAACGTGGCTGCGCCCGCCATGGCCATACGGCCAAGTCTGTTGACGGACGCCTCCGTCACGATGCGCGCCGGGGGCGCGGGACATCGAGCGGAGCGGCTACTCCCCAATGAGCGGCGAATTCTAGCACGGCGCGTTGTGCGCGGGAAAGCGGGCGGGCGGCATGGCACCCGGAGTCGGGGCGGGATTGGGATACGGCAATCCTCGGCGTCCCGGCACGCGCGGCGGCGAATGCCCGCGCGTGCCGGGACGAGCCCTCGGGCAGGTCGTTACGCGGCAGGGCGGCGTGCCGCGCCGCGCTCGTGGACGAGTTTGCCGGCCGCATAGGTGCGGTACACCGCGCGGTCGTCACCGAGCAGCGCGAACGCGAACAGCAGCTCCTCGAGCGAATCCGCGCGTTTCGTGCGGCGCGCGAGCAGCGGCGTGGCCTGCGGATCGAGCACGACGAAGTCGGCTTCGGTACGCGGCGCGAGCGTGCCGACCGTATCGGCGAGGTCGAGTGCCTGCGCGGCGCCGGCCGTCGCGAGCCAGAACATCCGCGTCGCGGTCAGGTGGTGGCCCGACAGCCGCGCGACCTTGTGCGCTTCGTTCATCGTCTGCAGCATCGAGAACGACGTGCCGCCGCCGACGTCGGTCGCGAGCGTGACGGGCACGTCGTATTCGCCGGCCTTGTCGAAATCGAACAGCCCGCTGCCGAGGAAGAAGTTCGACGTCGGGCAGTGCGCGACGACGGTGCGCGTCTCGGCCATCCGGCGGCGGTCCTCGTCGTCGAGGTGGATGCAGTGGCCGTACACCGCGCGCGGACGCAGCAGCCCGTAGCGGTCGTAGATGTCGAGATAGCTGCGATGGCCGGGGAACAGCTCGGCCACCCATTTCACCTCGTCGACGTTTTCCGCGACGTGGCTCTGCACGAACACGTCCGGATGACGGCGCGCGAGTTCGCTGCACGCCTCGAGCTGTGCCTCGGTCGACGTCGGCGCGAAGCGCGGCGTGAGCGCGTACATCTGGCGGCCCTTGCCATGCCAGCGGCCGATCAGCTCGGCGCTGTCGTCATAACCCGATTGCGCGGTATCGCGCAGGAATTCGGGGCAGTTGCGATCCATCAGCACCTTGCCCGCGATCATTCGCAGGTCGCGCGCGTCGCTCGCGGCGAACAGCGCATCGGCCGACTGCTTGTGCACCGTGCAGTAGACGAGCGCGCTCGTCGTGCCGCACGCGAGCAGTTCGTCGACGAAGAAGTCGGCGACTTCGCGCGCATGCTCGGGATCGCCGAACTGGCGCTCGGTCGGGAACGTGTACTTGTCCAGCCACGGCAGCAGACCCGGTGCCGGCGACGCGATCATGTCCGTCTGCGGATAGTGGATGTGCGTGTCGATGAAGCCGGGCACGATCAGCTTGTCGCGCAGGTCATGGACGATCGCGTCGCGCGCGAGCGTCGCGGCGAGCTGCGCGTACGGGCCGGCCGCGACGACCTTGCCGTCGTCGACGATCAGGAGGCCGTCGGTCTCGTAGTTCGCGGCCTGGCTCGATTGCGCCGGGTCGCCGTTGAAGGTCAGCAGTTGGGAACGAAAAGCGGTTTGCGTCATGACGAATGGTCCTGCATCAAGGTAAGGCGAACAGAAGAAAACGAGCGACGCCGCACGAGGGCGGGATGGCGCCTGGCGAGCGGGTGCGGCACGCTGCGTGCCGCACGACCGGATGCGATGGCGCGGGCGAACGTGGCGGCCGAAGCCGCCAGCGAGTGGTTGCCGGCGGGCCTCGCAGCCATTGCGCTCGCGACCGGTGCGGCGGCGAACGAAACGGCAAACCGCGACGGCCGGCATGTGCGCGCGACGACGAACGGTGCCGTCGCCGCGCAGGCACGCGCGCGACCGCTTCGGCACGAGGCCGAACCGGTGGTCGCGAAGCGGATGCCGTTGCCGTGTTTCATCTGTCTAGCGTTCCTCGATGCCGGCCGTCACGCGGCGTGCCAGTACGCGTCGAGGCGCGCGAACAGCGCGTCGCGCTGCGCCGGTTCGATGAACGACGCCTCGAAGCCGTTGCGGATCACCGCATGGACTTCGGCATCCGTGAGCTGCAGCCCTTCGGCCGTCGCGAAGTAGTTTTCGTTGACGTAGCCGCCGAAATAGGCCGGATCGTCGGAGTTGATCGTCACCGCGACGCCGCGATCGAGCAGCGCCTTCAGCGTGTGCTTCGCCATGTCGTCGAACACGCACAGCTTGAGATTCGACAGCGGGCAGACGGTGAGCGCCGTGCGCGTTTTCGCGAGGCGCTCGACGAGTGCCGCGTCCTCGATGCTGCGCACGCCGTGGTCGATCCGGTCGACCTTCAGCACGTCGAGCGCTTCGTAGATGTACGCGGGCGGGCCTTCCTCGCCTGCGTGCGCGACGAGCTTCAGCCCGAGCGCGCGCGCCTTCTCGAACACGCGCGCGAACTTGGTCGGCGGATGGCCGAGCTCGGACGAGTCGAGGCCCACGCCGATCAGGCGATGGCGATAGCGCTCGAACAGCGGCAGCGCGGATTCGAACGTCGCGAGCGCGTCCTCTTCGGACAGGTGGCGCAGGAAGCACAGAATCAGCTTGCTCGACAGCCCGCGTTGTTCGGCATCGGCGAGTGCGCGTTCGATGCCCGCGACCACCGTCTCGATCGGCACGCCACGCTCGGTGTGCGTCTGCGGATCGAAGAACAGTTCGGTATGGACGACGTTGTCGGCGAGCGCGCGTTCGCAGTACGCGGTCGTCATGTCGTAGAAATCCTGCTCGGTCAGCAGCACGCTCGCGCCGGCGTAATAGATGTCGAGGAACGACTGCAGGTCGGTGAACGCGTACGCGGCGCGCAGCGCGTCGATCGAGTCGTACGCGAGCTTCACGCCGTTGCGCTGCGCGAGCGCAAAAATCAGTTCGGGCTCGAGCGAGCCTTCGATATGGATGTGCAGCTCCGCTTTCGGCGCGCGGGCAATCTTGTCCTTGAATGTCGGGGTCATGGCGTCGTTCTTGGTCGGTCAGTAGGTAGGGGAAGCCTGCGCGGACGCGTTCGCGTTTGCCTCGACGGCCTGCAGCAATTGCGCAGCCACCGAGATCGCGATTACTTCGGGCGCCTTGTCGATGATGCCTTCGACACCGATCGGGCAGCGCATCCGCTCGACCTGGGCCGGGTCGATGCCGATGGCTGCGAGGCGATGATCGAACTGCACGCGTTTTGCGTGCGAACCGGTCATCCCGAAGTACGCATAGTCGCCGCGCCGCAGGATGCGCTCGGCCAGCACGAAATCGAGTGCGTGGTCGTGCGTCATCACGACGAAGTAGGACTGCGGCGGCGCTGCGTCGACCGCGTCGGCCGGGGCGGCGGCCGCTTCGATCGCGAGGTTGCCGATGCCGGCGAGCACGTCGGCCGGCGGGAACACCGCATCGGGCCCGTCGATCCAGCGCACGTGGCACGGCAGCGTCGCCAGTATCTTCACGAGCGCGGTGCCGATGTGCCCGGCGCCGAACAGCACGACGGGGAATGCATACGGCGCGATCGTTTCGGTCATCAGCGACACGCCGCCGGTTTCCCACAGCAGGCAGTCGGCACGCGCGGCTTCCGATTCGGGCTCGCTCAACAGCGGCGCGCCCGGCGAGGGGCCGAATGATACGCTACGGACGGTCGCGGCGCCGGCCGCGACACGCTTCGCGAGCGACATGATCCAGCCGAGATCGCCGACGTCGAGCCGCTCGAACGCGAGCACCACGGCGCCGCCGCAGCACTGGCCGAGGCTCGGGCCGAGCGCGAGCCGCTCGAGCCGGCGCGCGTGCGGCACGTGCGCGCCATCCTTCAGCAGGTGCCGTGCGATCTCGATCGCCTTCCATTCCAGATGACCGCCGCCGATCGTATGGCGAGCCGTGTCGCGCGTGACGAGCATCTTGGTGCCGGCTTCGCGCGGCGCGGAGCCGTCGGTGTGCGCGACCGTCACGAGCACGGCCGCTTCGCCATGCGCGAGCAGTTGCTGCAGATCGCCGAGCCAGGCTTCCATCAGCACGCTCCGTTCGGGACGACGCGGCACGACACGCGGCGCGGGCTGGCGGGCGTGGCGGCAACGATGACGGACGGGAGCGGGGCGGGCCGGCCGCACGGCCGATGCGGTGCGGCGGCAGCGCGCGGACGGCGCGCGCGGACGGCACCGCCGGATGGGCGGACGCCATGAGGGTGACGGATGCGGATGGTGTGCGTTGTCATGATGAATCCAGTCGACATTGCGGATCGGGCGCGCGTTACGCAGGGGTGGTGAGACCGCCTGGCCTCGCGCACGTAGATCGCCATCCAGTCCCGACGATAGCACCGCAAGGCGACGGGAACATCGCGGGGCGGTGATTCGGGCTATCAGGAGGCGATCATGTCGATCATAGGCCCGCCGCGCGGGATCGGGGCGCCGACGCATGCACGCCGGGCCGAAACGCACGCGTGGCGGGGCTGGGCGCGGAAGTCGCGCGATGCGCGTTCGCCCGGATCGCCGGGCGGCGGCGGAGTAGGTGTTTACGCGGGGCCGGCTAGGCAGGGCCACCTGGGTGGAGCCGTCCGGGCGCGGCTGCTCGGGTGCGGCCCGCCGGGTTGGGCCGGCGGGTGCTCCCGGGCCGGGCGGTCACCGGTCGGCGGTGTGCGGCCCGGGCGAGCGGGCCGCGCGCAGGCCGGTGCGAAACCGGCTGGTCACGCCACGAGCTTGCGGCGATGACGCCAGAGGCTCGCGACGACGGCGATCAGGATCGCGGCGAAGCCGATCAGCGACCAGCCGGGCAGCAGGATGCCGAAGATCGGCGGATAGACGGTCTCGCACAGCCCGGCGACCTTGAACATGCCGGGGAACCACTGCGCGGGCGGCAGGCTGTCGACGATCGGCTGCAGCGTGTCGAAGCCGCAACTGAAGCCCGGATTCATCTGGATCGACAGATGCCGGGCGGCCGTGCCGACACCGCCGGCCGCGGCGATCGCGATCAGCAGCTCGAGCACCCAGACGCCGCGCCAGTTGCGGATCCCGGCGGCCAGGAACGCGAAGATCCCGATCGCGCAGAAGAAGTAGCGCTGGATGATGCACAGCGGGCACGGATCTTCGTTCTTCACGTACTGCAGGTAAAGCGCACCGGCCAGCAGGGCGATGCACACCCATCCGAGCAGCATCAGCAGGCGGCGTTCGCGGCGGATGGCGAGCGTGTAGTCGTTCATGTCGGCGGGGTTCCTCGTGGGTCGGTCCGGAAAACAATCGCGCGATTTTAGCGCGAACGGTCTGGCACGAAACTGACAGCGCGCGTGCGGCAACCTGCCGCACCGCGCGCGCTGTCCGCCGGCGGTCGATTGGCTGCGGTCAGCGGATCGTGTTCAGCACGGCCTCGACCGCCTGGCCGATCGCGAGCAGCGCGTCGTCGCGATGCGGTGCGGCCGCGAGCATCAGCCCGACCGGCGCGGCATCGCGCGGATGGCAGGGCAGCGACAGCGCGCACGCGTCGAGGAAGTTGAACGCGCTCGGGTTGCGCAGGATCAGCGCGTTGGTGCGCGTGAACGCGGCGTCGTCCGCTTCGAGTTCGGCGATGCGCGGCGGCACGACCGGCACCGTCGGCGCGACGAGCGCATCGAAGCGCGACCAGACCGTATGCGCGGCTTCGTCGAGCATCGCCGTGCGCGCGGCGAGCAGGTCGAGATAGTCGGCCGCGCTCGCGGGTTCGCCCTTCAGGATCCGCGTGAGCACGCGCGGGTCGTATTGGTCGCGGTGCTTGTCGAGCAGCGGGCGATGCCACGCATAGGCCTCGATCGGCGAGAAGCCGAAGCGGTTGATGTCCGGTAACCGGTCGAGTGCCGGAAAGCGCACTTCCGTGACGATCGCGCCGGCGGCTTCGAGATGCTTGAGCGCGGCGTCGAGCGCGGCTGCGACGTCGGCATCGACGCCATCGGTCACGTAGTTCGTCAGCACGCCGAGCCGCACGCCTTCGAGCGGCCGGGCGGCCGGCACGTGCGGTTCGAGGCCCGCGAGCATCCGGTCGACGAGCGCGCAGCAGGCGACCGTCAGGCCGATCGGGCCGAACGAGTCGAGCGTCGTCGACAGCGGCACGCCGCCTTGCGTCGGGATCCGGCTCGCGGTCGGCTTGAAGCCCGTCAGCCCGCACAGCGCGGCCGGAATGCGGATCGAGCCGCCCGTATCGGTGCCGAGCGCGACCGCGGCCATCCCGTCGGCGACCGATGCGGCCGCGCCGGACGACGAGCCGCCGGAAATCCGCGCGTCGCCCGGCACGTCGCGGTGGTACGGCGAGCGCGGATGGCCGAAGTGCGGATTCAGCCCGAGCCCCGAGAACGCGAACTCGCTCATGTTGGTGCGGCCGACCAGCACCGCGCCCGCCCGCTTGAGCCGCGCGACGGCGACCGCATCGGTGTGTGCGGCCGGTGCGCCGTCGAGCACGCGCGAACCGGCGCGCGTCACCTGGCCGGCAACGTCGAACAGGTCCTTGACCGACACGGGAATGCCCGCGAGCGGCGACAGCACGGTGCCCGCGGCGCGCAGCCGGTCGTGCGCGTCGGCCGCCGCGCGCGCGTTGTCGGCATCGACTTCGGTGAAGACGACCGCACCCTGGCCCGACGGATCGGTGATCCGGTCGAGCGCGGTGTCGACGAGCGCGCGGCTCGTGGTCCGGCCGGCGGCGAGGTCGGCGGCGAGCTGGGCGAGCGGGGGGAAGGGCGTGAAAGTGGTCATGGCGGCTCAGGGACGGAGATGTTGAAGAAGCGTGGAGCGGAACGAATCGATATGGCTTTCGACGGCTTTACGCGCGCCGGCGGCGTCGCGCGCGGACAGCCGATCGAACAGTTCGCGATGCTCGTGCTGGACGTCGGCGAGATGGTGCGGTTCGGACAGCGTGACGAACCAGAAGCGCAGCGAGCGCTCGTGCAGCGCGCGCAGGATCTCGGCGAGGACCGCATTGCGCGCAGCCGCGGCGATCGCCTGGTGGAACGCGCGATCGAGTTCCATCATGCCCTCGACGTCATGTGTGTCGACGCAGGCCTGTCCGTCGTCGAGCAGCGCTGCCAGGCGGGCGAGATCGTCGGGCGTGGCATGGCGCGCGGCGAGTTCCGCGCAGTGCGCCTCATTGATGCGCCGCACGTCGATCACCGCGACGATGTCGTCGAGCGACAGCGGCTGCACCATCAATCCCTTGCGCGGCATCACGGACAGCAGCCCTTCGAGCACGAGCCGATGGACGGCCTGATGCACCGGCGTGCGGCCGATCCCGGTGCGCGCGACGAGGTCGGCTTCGTTGAGGGCGGCGCCGGGCTTCAGACGCATCGTGATGATGTCGCGCTGGATCAGCGCGTACGCGCGGTCGGCGAGGCTGGCCGCCGGTGCGGCGGGCCGGTCGCGGGTGACGTCGGTCAGGGCATTCATGCGGGAGGCGGCGCGGTGGCCGGGCGGGGCGCGATCATGGCGCGGGAGACCGGGAAGCGTGAGCGATGTCTGGATATTATTGTGATATATCACTGGTGTCCAGTACCGACCACACGGCATTGGCGTCACGCGCTCGCGCACGTGAACGCGGACGCGCCCCGGCGCGGTTTGCCGCCAACTTGCAACAATATCGACAGGATGTTGCAGGTTTGCCGCTCGATCGTGCGCTGAAGCATAATGAATCCTCGTTTATCCATACGCGTGAGCGACGTACCAGACCATCGTCATGAACGAACACACGCCTTCCCCGGCCGGTCTGCCCGGCACCTCCTCCGTTTCTTCCGATTCTCCCCGTACCGATCCGGCGAAAGCGCCCGATGCGCCGGCAGCCCAGGCCGCTGCGCAGCACGTCGCTGCGGACGGCGCGTCGCCGGTGACGGCTGCGTCCGAGCCGGGCGCGCCCGGTGCCAAGGGTGCCGCCATCGATGGCGCTGCCGCTGCCGCGCCGCCGAAGCATGGCACGCCACCGCCGGGGTTCGGTGCACAACCCGACTTCGACACGCCGCGCCCGCCGCCCGCGAGCGCGCAGAATGCGCCGCCGGCCTATCTGAAGCAGAGCGACACGCCGTGGTCGGTGTTCGGCCGGATCGTGGCCGCGCGTGCGCGCCGGCTGTTCGACCGTGCCGGCCAGCGCATCACGCAGCGCACGCTGCGCATCGGCGTGTCGGCGCGGATCTTCCATCCGGAACCGGGTGCGAAGGGGCTGCGCGGCAAGACGCTGCAGTATCTCGAGGAATCGATCGCCCACTGGGTGATGTCGCGCGACGTGCTCGTGTTCATGATTCCGACCGTCGGCCACCAGGGCATGATTCACCCGAGCAACATCCGCCTGCGCGATTACGCGAAGCATCTCGACGGCCTGCTGCTGCAGGGTGGCGCGGACGTATCCCCGCAAACCTACGCCGCATCCGACGCACGCCCTGAATGGCCGGGCGATCGCGTGCGCGACATGTACGAACTCGAGCTGCTGCACGAGTTCGTCGAATCCGGCAAACCCGTCCTCGGCGTGTGCCGCGGCTGCCAACTGATCAACGTCGCGTTCGGCGGCTCGCTGTACCAGGACATCGCCACCGATGTGCCGACCGCGAATGCGCACGTGAGCGAGCATTACGACCAGCATCGTCACGCGATCCGCTTCCCGGATTCGTCGACGCTCGCGAGCATGTTCCCCGGGCGCAGCGAAGCGATCGTCAACTCGATCCACCATCAGGCGATTCGCGATCTCGGCCGCGATCTGAACATCGAGGCCGTGTCGGCCGGCGACGGGATCATTGAAGGCATTCGCCATCGGCGTTCGCCGTTCGTCGTCGGCGTACAGTGGCACCCCGAGTTCCATCGTGCCGGCGGCTCGGAGCTGCTCGACTGCACGCCGCTGCTCGATGCGTTCCTGCGCGCGGCGCGTGAAACCCGCCTGTAGCAAGCGACATTCTCCGCGTCGCAAGAGGACCGGCCGCATCCCGATAAATTCGAGATGCGGCCGTTTCGTTTTGAACGATAATCGCGAGTTCCGATTCGTTCGCCGGAGTCTGACGTTGGCTTTCCGAAATTTTTCCCCTGCACGATGCGCAACGTGGATCGTTGCGCTGGCTGCCTGCGCGCAAGCGGGCCTGGCCTGGTCCGCCGACGCGACTGCGCCTGCCGCCGGCACGCGTCCGGCGGTCACGAGCCTGCGCGGCGACCCGGCGGCAACCAGCGTGGCTGCGATGGATGCGTCCGCACAAGGCAATGTCGCCGAGCTGACGCAGATGCTGCACGATGGCCGGATCGTCGAGATGCGCACGACGTACAACGGTAGCTACGGCGCGAGCCTGATGTTCGACCCGCGCGAGATGACGTACTACGTCGCGCTGTTTCAGGACAAGCAACTGTGGCGTGTGATCCGGTCGCAGGAGAAGAGCCGTGCGGAGATGGTGTACGCGAACTTCGTTCAGCAGACCGTACAACTTGCCGACATCGAGATCCGTCGAACCGAGCTGGAGGCACAGAAGGCGTTTCTCGAGCGCGTGATCGCGCTGCAGGCGAATCGTGCGCAGCAGTTGCAGGCCGACCTGAGCGTTGCGCGCAGCCAGCAGGCCGAAGTTGCGCAGCGGCAGCGGTCGGCGCAGGAGCAGGCACAGGCGCTGCAGGTCGAGAAGCGGGCTGCGCAGCTGCAGCTGCGCGATCTGCAGGAGCAGGTGCGACAGCTCGAGAAGCAGACCGAGACGGGGCTGCCCGCGCACAAGTAACGATTCGTCAGAAGGTCGCAGAGAGACGAGCAAAACCCGGCGAAGCGAGCTTCGCCGGGTTTTTTTATGGTGCGGCTGTCAGCGTGCGAACGCGTCCGGTGTATCGGTCAAGCGGCGGTGGGACAGTTGCGTCGTCCAGTCGAAATTGACGAGAGGGCGCGTGCGTTGCGCGGGCTGGCTGCGTAGCGCGCTTGCCATCGCGATCAGCGTGAGCGGATCGTCGAGCGTGTCAGGTGAATTGGCGATTGCGCGCGGCGCGGTCGCGAGCCGATCGCGTGCCCGGGTGTCGACCGTGTTGCTTCGGATCGGTGGACGCGCAGCCAGTCGCGGCATGGTCGCGGGCCGGGCCGGTGCCGCCGTCTCGCGCTTGCCGTTCGAACGGGGCAGCGATGCAGTGGTCGTGTGCGGTACGCCGGACGTTGCCTTCGGACGAAGCGATGCCGGACGACGCGTGACGGGGTGCGAGGCCGGCGGCGATTCGGCCGTTGTCGCGACTGGCGCGGCCATCTTGCGCTGCGGTGGCGTGCCCGTCGACGGACGCGGCTGAACCGTGGCGATTTGCACGGTGCCGGACGACGACGTGGCGTGATCCGGGACGCCGCCCGCCGTTTGAATCGCGTAGGCAGGCCCGAACTCCACAGGCGGTTCATGTGCGGCAATCAGCCAGCCGATGATGCCGAGCGCGCCGATGCTCCAGCAGATCGCGTACCGCGCACGCCGGTCGCGAAAGCCGCCGGCGGTATGGCGGGAACACCGTCCCGCAGCGGCAGACAGTGCAACCGACGGCCCGATATGAGTCGGGGCCGACGCGGCTACGGGCAGCGGCTGCCAGTGGCACGCGCGGTGCGGCCGGCTGACGTCGATGCAGGACGTCGCCAGTGTCGCGACGCAGTGCTTGCCGGGCTGCGCACCGGGTGCGTCGCGAAAGATCCAGTCGCGGCCGAACGACGGCACGTGATCGAGCGGCGCGACGCGTGGGCGGGCGAGCGCGCCTGCAACGGGGACGAGGTGCGATGGGGTCATAGGGCGGTGCGCCACGCGACACGGGCAACCGTGCCGGTGCGGCGCGGAACTGTCATTGCAAATCTAGACATTGTGGTCAGCCGGCGAAGGCCGGTCGATCAGATCAATCTGATTTTTGCTTCCGTTTCGGGCTGACTCGTACGAGGAGAATGCCGCGACGGCAACCGCAGGGGCGACACAAGGCAAATGTCGGGTTGGCGTGGCATGATGCGCGAACCATGCCGGTGCGCGCGTCGCTGCGCGGCGCGCCGCCGGCGGGCAGCGATGCCCGCGTGCGGCGGCCCGGCGCCGCGTGCGTCGGCGGATCCATGCGGCGCGGATTCGCGCCATCCGAGCTGAGCGAGAAACCCATGTCCACTGCGTCACACGCCATCGCGCAGGAATCGAAATTCCGCACCGTGTTCCGGGTCGTCAGCGGCAACTTCCTGGAAATGTACGACTTCATGGTCTACGGCTATTACGCGTCGGCCATCGCCAAAACCTACTTTCCGAGCGGTAATTCATTCGCGTCGCTGATGCTGTCGCTGTCGGTGTTCGGCGCGGGTTTCCTGATGCGGCCGGTCGGCGCGATCGTGCTCGGTGCGTACATCGACCACCATGGCCGCCGCAAGGGGCTGATCCTGACGCTCGGGCTGATGGCGCTCGGCACGCTCACGGTGGCCGCGATACCCGGCTATGCGACGATCGGCGTGCTCGCGCCGGCGCTCGTGCTGCTCGGCCGGCTGCTGCAGGGCTTTTCGGCGGGCGTCGAACTCGGCGGCGTGTCGGTCTATCTGTCGGAGATCGCGACGAAGGGCCACAAGGGGTTCTATACGTCGTGGCAGTCGGGCAGCCAGCAGGTGGCCGTCGTGTTCGCCGCGTTCGTCGGCGTGCTGCTGAACCGCCTGCTGCCGGCCGAGGAGATGACCGCGTGGGGCTGGCGCATTCCGTTCCTGATCGGCTGCCTGATCGTGCCGTTCCTGTTCCTGATCCGTCGTTCGCTGAAGGAGACCGACGAGTTCCTCGCGAAGCGTCATCGTCCGACGATGGGCGAGATCATGCGTTCGATGCTCGACAACTGGGGCGTCGTGGTTGCAGGCATGGGGATGGTGATCATGACGACGGTGTCGTTCTACATGATCACCGCCTATACGCCGACCTTCGGCAAGGAAGTGCTGCACCTGTCGTCGCTCGACGCGCTTGTCGTGACCGTCTGCGTGGGGATTTCCAATCTCGTGTGGCTGCCGCTGTCCGGCGCGTTGTCCGACCGCATCGGTCGCCGCCCGGTGCTGATCACGTTCACCGTGCTGACGCTGCTGACGGCTTACCCGGCCGTGCTGTGGCTCGTCGGCGATCCGTCGTTCCTGCGGCTGCTCGCGGTCGAGCTGTGGCTGTCGTTCCTGTACGCGTCGTATAACGGGGCGATGGTCGTCGCGCTGACCGAAGTGATGCCGGCCGACGTGCGCACGGCCGGTTTCTCGCTTGCATACAGCCTGGCGACGACGATCGGCGGCTTCACGCCCGCGATCTCGACGCTGCTGATTCATCAGACCGGGAACAAGGCGGCGCCGGGGCTGTGGTTGAGCGTCGCCGCGATTTGCGGGCTGATCGCGACGCTCGTGCTGTATCGCACGCCGGAGGCGCGCAACCAGTACAAGGCGGCCTGAGCGTCGCCCGTCTATCGCGCGGCGCCGGCCGCACGCATCGCATTGAAAAAGGGAGCGCGCCGCGCTCCCTTTTTTCGTCTGCGTTCAGGCTTCGCGCAGCATGCCGGCAACTGCGGCCGCCACATCGAGCCATTGTCCAGGCGCGGGCTGGCGGGCGAGTCGGGCCTGCGGATACCACGGGCAGTCGTCGCCGGTGAACCAGCGCCAGTCCGGCGCGAACGGCAGCATGACCCACAGCGGCTTGCCGAGCGCGCCGGCGAGGTGCGCGACTGCCGTATCGATCGTGACGACACCGTCGAGCCGCTCAACCAGCGCAGCCGTGTCGGCAAAGTCGTTCAGCCGGCCGTCGAGCCGATGCACGCGCGGATGCGCGTCGACGCGCGCGCGTTCGTCGTCGTCGAGTGCGGGCTGCAGCACGATCCAGTCGATGTCCGGCAGCGCGAGCAGCGGAGCAAGCGCGTCGAACGGCATCGAGCGGTTTTCCTGCGCCTGCCGGCGCCCCGACCATGCGAGGCCGAACTTGCGTTTCGACTGCCCGCCGAGCGAGCCGCGAAAGCGCCGGCCGGCGCCGTCGGGGGCATCGAGGTAGCGCGAGCCCGCGACGATGTCCTCCGTCTGAAGCCCGAGCAGGAACGGCAGGCTCATCAGCGTGCATGCGATATCCGCGGCAGGTGCTTTCGCGCTGCCCTGTGCGACGAGCGTCACGCGCCAGCGCGACGCGGCCGGCGCCAGCAGCGTAACGAGTTCTGGCTGGATTTCGAGCACGACGCGCGCGCAGCGTGCGCGCGCGAGCGGCACGAAGCGGATGAACTGCAGCGTGTCGCCGAAGCCCTGTTCCGCGCGGATCAGCAGCGTGCGCGACGCAATCGGCTCGCCCTGCCAGCGCGGCAGCGTGCCGAGCGGCGTCGCGCCCGGCGTGTCATGGCGCGCTTCATAGGCAGGCAGCCCGCGCGTGAAGTCGCCGAGCGTGAGCAGCGTGACCGCGCGGTGCAGCCGGGCCAGCGTGAGATCGGGCGCGACGCGCAGCGCCTGGTCGAATGCGCGCAGCGCCATCTCGTGCGCACCGAGCGCGTGATGTGCGTTGCCGAGGTTCAGCCAGGCGAGGCTGAACGATGGATCGAGACCGACCGCACGCTCGTAGTAGGGCAGCGCGTCGCGGTGGCGGGCCTGCGCGCTCAGTGCGTTCGCGAGGCCGAACAGCGCGAGCGGAAACGGCGGATGCAGCGCGAGCGCGGCTTCGAACGCGGCGGCCGCCTCGGCATGCCGGCCGACCGCATCGAACGTGTTGCCGAGATTGAAGTGTGCGGCGACGAAGCGCGGCTGCGCGGCGATCGCGGCCTGGAAGTGCGCGATCGCGTCGTCGGCGCGGCCCATCGCGTTCAGCGCCATCGCGAGGTTGTTGTGCGCCCCCGCATGCCCGGGCCGCAGCTCGAGCGCGCGATGGAACGCGGCGAGCGCGTCGTCGTGGCGGCCGAGCGCGTTCAGCGCGTTGCCGAGATTGTTGTGGATCGACGCATCGTCGGGCGTGAGCCGGAGCGCGCGGCCGAACGCATCGATCGCATCGTCGTGGCGCTGCAGTGCCGCATACGCGTTGCCGAGGTTGTAGTGCGCAAGCGGAAATTCGGGCGCGAGCGTCAGCGCATTGCGAAAGCGGTCGACCGCTTCGTCGAGCCGGCCGAGCGCCTTCAGCGCGTTGCCGAGATTGAGCTGCAGCGCGGCATCGTCCGGACGCAGCGCGACGGCGCGGCCGACGAGATCGGCTGCCTCGGCGTGCTGGCCCTGCTGGTGCCGCAGCACGCCGAACAGATGCAGCGCGTCGGCGTCGGCGGGGTTGGAGGCGAGCGCGTTGCGATAGCCGTGCTCGGCCTCGGCGAGGCGGCCCGCGCGGTGTGCGGCATACGCCCGTTCGAATGCGGAATCCATGACGCGAAAACTGACGGAAAGCGCGTATTTTCCCACACCGCGCGGCGGTGCCGCTCGTTTGCCGATCGGCATATGGCCCCGTCACCGGGAGCGGCGTAGACTTGCAGGATCGCGTGTCATCGAGGTTCTCATGGCTGACACACTGCCCGATATCCGGCCCGTGCTGATCGTCGGCGCAGGGCCGACCGGCCTTGCCGCGGCGATGAGCCTCGCGCGAGCCCGCGTGCCGGTGCGCATCATCGATCGGCTCGCCGCGCCTGCGCCGCATTCGCGCGCGATCGGCATCCAGGCGCGCACGCTCGAACTGCTGGAGCAGCATCGCGCGGTCGAACCGTTTCTAGCGCTCGGCCATCGTGCGCATGCGGCCGCGCTCCATGCCGACGGCCGCGTGATCGCGCGGCTCGATTTCGATCCGCTGCAAACGCGTTATCCATACCTGCTGTTTCTCGACCAGGCCGTCACCGAGCGCCTGCTTGCCGAGCACCTGGCCCGGCTCGGCGTGACGGTCGAGCGCGGCGCGACGCTGACCGCGTGCGACGCGGGCGGCGCGTCGCTCGACGTGTCGATCCGCCGCGCCGACGGCCGCGACGAATCGTTCGCCCCGTCATACCTGATCGCGGCCGATGGCGCGCACAGCACGGTCAGGCATCTGCTCGGCCTGGGCTTCACCGGGCATGCGTTCGAACAGACTTTCCTGCTGGCCGATTTCGCGGCGATACCCGACTGGCCGGACGAGGAGATCCACCTGTTCACGACCCCCGAAGGCATCGCCGGCCTGTTTCCGATGGGCGGCGGCCGTTACCGGCTCGTGGCCGACCGGCCACCCGGCAGCGACGCGTCGCCCGATGCGCCGACCCCGTCGCTCGCGGAATGCGACGCGATCGTGCGTGCCCGTGCCGGTGCGTCGATTTCGCCGAGCGATCTCGCGTGGTCGTCCTATTTTCACCTGCACAGCCGGATGATCGACCGGCTGCGTCACGGCCGCGTGTTTTTCGCGGGCGACGCCGCGCACGTCCACAGCCCGGCTGGCGCGCAGGGCATGAACACCGGCATCCAGGAAGCCTTCAATCTCGGCTGGAAGCTCGCGCGCGTGCTCGGCGCGGGCACGCCCGAGCGGCTGCTCGACACGTATCACGCGGAACGTCATCCGATCGAGCGCGACGTGTTGCGGCAGACCGGTTTCGTCACGCAGATCGTCGAAGCCGAGCGCGGCGCGATGAAGCTGCTGCGCGATCACGTCGTGCCGGTGCTGGCTTCGTTCGGGCCGATGCGCGACGCGGTGCGGCGCACGGTCAGCGAGCTCGGCGTGCAATACCGGAAGAGTCCGCTCACGCTCGAGCGCGTGCTCGACGGCGGGCCGCGCGCAGGCGAGCGGGCACCCGACGCACGCGTGCGCGTGCTCGACGGGCCGCTCGGCCAGGCGCCCGGAACGGCGCGGCTATACGACCTGCACGATCCGGCGAGCTTCACGTTGTTGCTGCTGGAAGAGCCGGCGAACGCCGACGCCGGCACGGTGTCGCCGATACCGGCCGATGCGCAGGCGCTCGTGCAGGGGCTCGAACGGATCATGCCGGATGCGGTGCGATTCTGGCGCGTCACCGATGCCGAAGGCGGTGATGGCGCGCTTGTGCAGGAATACGGCCGCTCTCGGCCGTCGTTTTACCTGCTGCGGCCCGATGGTTATGTCGCCGCGCGCGGGCGTACGGCGACCGACGCGAACGCGCTGCTGCGCCACTGCGAAAGCTGGTTCGCGGGCATGTCGCGATCCGCGTAGCGGTGCGGTCAGGCGCTCGCCGCGGCAGGCACGAGCGACGCGCGATGCACGGCAATCGCATCGCGCACGATCGGCGCCGCGCGTTGCGCGGCCTCGCCCGACGGGTCGTCGAGCGCCGCCAGAAACGCGCGGCGCATCCGCGGTTCCCAGAAGCGCCGGATGTGGTCGGCGATGCCGGTCAGCGCTTCGTCGCGATCGGGCATCGATTCGAAGAATGCGCCGATCTGGTTCGCCATGTCGATCAGGTGTCGGTGGTCCATCGTGTCCTCACTTGCCTGTCGTCACGGTTGCGGTCGCGGCCGCGCGGCGCTCGAGCAGGTCGAGCTGTTCCGCGTTGAAGCGCGCGTACGCCTGCTGCCAGTCGGACGGTTGCGCGACAGGCAGCACCTGTACGGCCGTCACCTTGTACTCGGGGCAGTTTGTCGCCCAGTCCGAGCTGTCCGTCGTGATCACGTTCGCGCCCGATTCGGGGAAGTGGAACGTCGTGTACACGACACCCGGCTGCATGCGTTCGGTCACGAGCGCGCGCAGTACCGTCTGCCCCGCACGCGATTCGATACCGACCCAGTCGCCGCTGCGGATGCCGCGATCCTGCGCGTCGTGCGGATGGATCTCGAGGCGGTCCTCCTCGTGCCACTGCACGTTCTCGGTGCGGCGGGTCTGCGCGCCGACGTTGTACTGCGACAGGATGCGGCCCGTCGTCAGAATCAGCGGATAGCGCTGCGTGACCTTCTCCGGCGACGCAATGAACTGCGTGATCACGAACTTGCCCTTGCCGCGAACGAATGCGTCGATGTGCATCGTCGGCGTGCCTTCCGGCGCATGCTCGTTGCACGGCCACTGGATGCTGCCGAGCGCGTCGAGCTTCGCGTACGACACGCCCGAGAAGGTCGGCGTGAGCCGCGCGATTTCGTCCATGATGTCCGACGGATGCGCATAGTCCATCTCGTAGCCGAGCGCGCGCGACAGCATCAGCGTGACTTCCCAGTCCGCGTAGCCCGCGAGCGGCGGCATCACCTTGCGCACGCGCGAGATGCGGCGTTCCGCGTTCGTGAACGTGCCGTCCTTCTCGAGGAACGACGAGCCGGGCAGCAGCACATGCGCGTACTTCGCGGTCTCGTTCAGGAAGATGTCCTGCACGACGATGCATTCCATCGCCGACAGTGCGGCCGCGACGTGTTGCGTATTCGGGTCCGACTGGACGATGTCCTCGCCCTGGCAGTAAAGCCCCTTGAAGCTGCCGTCGAGCGCCGCGTCGAACATGTTCGGGATGCGCAGCCCCGGTTCCGGTTGCAGCTTTGCCGACCACGCTGCCTCGAACTGCGTGCGCACGATCTCGTCGCCGATGTGCCGGTAGCCGGGCAGCTCGTGCGGGAACGAGCCCATGTCGCACGAGCCCTGCACGTTGTTCTGGCCGCGCAGCGGATTGACGCCGACGCCTTCGCGGCCGATGTTGCCGGTCGCCATCGCGAGGTTCGCGATGCCCATCACCGTGGTCGAGCCCTGCGCGTGTTCGGTCACGCCCAGCCCGTAATAGATCGCGGCATTGCCGCCCGTCGCATAGAGGCGCGCGGCTTCGCGTACCCGCTCGGCCGGCACGCCGGTCACGTCGGCGGTCGCTTCGGGCGAGTTGTCGGCACGCGACACGAAGTCGCGCCACTGCTCGAATGCGCGCGGCTCGCAGCGCTCGGCGACGAACGCGTCGGCGACGAGCCCTTCGGTGACGATCACGTGCGCGAGCGCGTTGACGATCGCGACGTTGGTGCCGGGGCGCAACTGCAGGTGGTGGGTGGCCTTCACGTGCGGGCCGTCGACGACGTCGATGCGGCGCGGGTCGATCACGATCAGCTTCGCGCCTTCACGCACGCGCCGCTTCAGCCGCGAGCCGAACACCGGGTGGCCGTCGGTCGGGTTCGCGCCCATCACGACGATCACGTCGGCCTGGCCGACCGACGCGAACGTCTGCGTGCCGGCCGATTCGCCGAGCGTCGTCTTGAGGCCATAGCCCGTCGGCGAATGGCACACGCGTGCGCAGGTGTCGACGTTGTTGTTGCCGAACGCGGCGCGCACCAGCTTCTGCACGAGGTAGGTTTCCTCGTTCGTGCAGCGCGACGACGTGATGCCGCCGATCGAGTCGCGGCCGTACTTCTGCTGCAGCTTGCGGAATTGCGTTGCCGCGTAGGTGAGCGCTTCATCCCAGCTGACTTCGCGCCACGGGTCGGTGATCTTCTCGCGGATCATCGGCTTCGTGATGCGGTCTTTGTGCGTGGCATAGCCCCACGCGAAGCGTCCCTTCACGCACGCGTGGCCCTCGTTCGCGAGGCCGTTCTTGTGCGGCGTCATGCGCACGACCTGCGAGCCCTTCATCTCGGCCTTGAACGAGCAGCCGACGCCGCAGTACGCGCAGGTCGTGACGACCGAGTGTTCGGCCTGCCCGAGTTGCACGACGGATTTTTCCTGCAGCGTGGCGGTCGGGCACGCGGCGACGCACGCGCCGCACGACACGCACTCCGATGCCATGAACGATTCGCTTTCGCCCGCGGCGACGCGCGATTCGAAGCCGCGTGCGGCGATCGTCAGCGCGAACGTGCCCTGCGTTTCCTCGCAGGCGCGCACGCAGCGGTTGCAGACGATGCATTTCGACGGGTCGTACGTAAAGTACGGATTCGACTCGTCCTTTTTGTCGCGCAGATGATTCGCGCCGTCGAAGCCGTAACGCACCTCGCGCAGCCCGACGACGCCTGCCATGTCCTGCAGCTCGCAGTCGCCGTTGGCGGGGCAGGTGAGGCAATCGAGCGGATGGTCGGAGATGTACAGCTCCATCACGTTGCGACGCAGCGACTGCAGCCGGTCCGATTGCGTGCGCACCTTCATGCCCGCTTCGGCAGGCGTCGTGCACGACGCCGGATAACCGCGCCGGCCTTCGATCTCGACGAGGCACAGCCGGCACGAGCCGAACGGTTCGAGCGAATCGGTCGCACAGAGCTTCGGGACGTTGACGCCGGCTTCGATCGCCGCGCGCATCACCGACGTGCCGGCCGGCACCGTGACCGGCTGGCCGTCGATTTCGAGCGTGACGTCGGTATCGGCATGCCGTTGCGGCGTGCCGTAGTCGGTATCGTCGAACGGGTCGCTGGCACGCGCCTGCGCGGCGCTCTTGCACGCGCATTGGCCCGAGCCGCAGCCGCCTTGGCGGACGTTGTTCGTGTCGAGGGACATGCAGGGCTCCTTCTGGGTCAGGCCGCAGCCTTGACCGGACCCGCCGCGGCATCCTTGCCGGCGGCGAGCCCGAAATCTTCGGGGAAATGGTCGAGCGCGGACAGCACCGGATACGGCGTCATGCCGCCCATCGCGCACAGCGAACCGGCCAGCATCGTGTCGCACAAGTCGCGCAGCAGCGTGACCTGTCGTTCCGACGTGTCGCCGTGGCGGATGCGCGCGATCGTCTCGACGCCGCGCGTCGACCCGATCCGACACGGCGTGCACTTGCCGCACGACTCGATCGCGCAGAACTTCATCGCGTATTCGGCGAGCTCGGCGAGGTTCGACGTGTCGTCGTGCAGCACGATGCCGCCATGACCGACGACCGCGCCGATCGCCGTGTAAGCCTCGTAGTCGAGCGGTACGTCCCACTGATGGTCGGGCAGGTAAGTGCCGAGCGGGCCGCCGACCTGCGCGGCGCGAGCGGGCCGGCCGCTGGCCGTGCCGCCGCCGAAGTCGAACAGCAGCTCGCGCAGCGTGACGCCGAACGCGAGTTCGACGAGACCGCCGTGACGGATGTTGCCTGCGAGCTGGAACGGCAGCGTGCCGCGCGAGCGGCCCATCCCGTAATCGCGATAGAACGCCGCGCCGCGCGCGAAGATCACGGGCGCTGTCGCGAGCGTGATCACGTTGTTGATGACGGTCGGCTGGCCGTACAGGCCGGCGAGCGCGGGCAGCGGCGGTTTCGCACGCACGACGCCGCGCTTGCCTTCGAGCGATTCGAGCAGCGCCGTTTCCTCGCCGCACACGTATGAGCCCGCGCCTTTTGCGACGTGCAGCTCGAACGCATGCGCGGAGCCGAGCACGTGCGCGCCGAGCCAGCCGGCTTCGCGTGCGCGGACGATCGCCGCTTCGAGCGTGGCGATCGCGTGCGGGTATTCGCTGCGCACGTAGATGTAGCCGACCGTTGCGCCCGTCGCGATCCCCGCGATGATCATCCCTTCGATCAGGCAGTACGGATCGCATTCCATGATCAGGCGATCGGAGAAGGTGCCCGAGTCGCCTTCATCCGCGTTGCAGACGATGTATTTCTGCCGGGCGCTCGCCTGCCGGACCGTGCGCCACTTGATGCCGGCCGGGAACGCTGCACCACCTCGGCCGCGCAGCCCTGATTCGATCAGCGTTTCGCACGCGGCATCGCCGTCGAGCGCGAGCGCGTTCTTCAGGCCGGCGAGGCCTTCGTATTGCAGGTAGTCGTCGATCGACAGCGGATCGGTCAGGCCGATGCGCGCGAACGTGAGGCGTTGCTGGCGCGCGAGATAGGGCAATGCGTCGACGAGGCCGACGCCGCTCGGATGCGCGCCGCCGTCGAGCCAGCCGGCATCGAACAGCGCCGTCACGTCGGCGGCCGACAGGTTTGCGTAGCCGACGCGGCCGGCGGCCGTGCCGACCTCGACAAGCGGTTCGAGCCACAGCAGCCCGCGCGAGCCGTTGCGGATCAGTTCGATCGCAACACCGCGCCGCTCGGCTTCCGCGACGATCGCGGCCGCGAGCGAGTCGGCGCCGAGCGCCAGCGCGGACGAATCGCGCGGGACGTAGATGCGGGTCGTCGTCATGCGGCCTCCGGAGCATGGGCGACTGCGTCGGCCAGCAGCGCGTCGAATTTCTCCGGCGTGACCTTCGCATGCAGCACGCCGTTGACCGTCAGCGACGGCGATTGCGCGCACAGCCCGAGGCAGTACACCGATTCGAGGGCGACTTCGCCGGGCGCATGCGCATCCGCGGCGGCGTCGTGCGCCGCGTCGAACCGGCACCCCGTGCGCGCTTCCGCATGCGCGGCGAGCGATTCGCAGCCCATGCTGCGGCACGCTTCGGCGCGGCACATCTGGATCGTCACGCGCGCGGGCGGCGCGGTGCGGAAGTGGTGGTAGTAAGTCAGGACGCCGTGCACTTCCGCGCGCGACAGGTTAAGCGCCTTCGCGAGCGGGGCGACGCAGCCCGGCGGCACGTAGCCCGCGTCGTCCTGGATCGCGTGCAGGATCGCGACCAGCGACTGGCCGGCGCGCGCGTGGCGCTCGACGAGCGCGTCGGGCGCGTGGGAGTTCGGGGACATCGGTTATGCTCCTCCAAAGTCTCATATGCGCATGGACTTCATATAGTGCGCATTGCGGCTTCGTTCTGATTGATTTTGACCAACGATAAGCGGAAGCTTTTACGGTCGCAATAGGAAATCGGAGTGCATAATTGATTCGAATCGAATGCGACGCGTATCTGACCGTACGCGACACGGAAGGCCGCACCGCCAGCCTGTCGGATCTCGCGCCGCTGCTGGAACTCGTGGCCGACACGGGCAGCATTGCGCAGGCCGCGCAAGCGAAAGGGCTGTCCTACCGGCACGCGTGGGGCATGCTGCGCGCGCTGGAGGCGTGCATCGGCGGGGAACTGATCGAAACCGCGCGCGGCAAGGGCTCGACGCTGTCGGCGCTCGGGCAGGCGGTCGTCGATGCGCAGCGCCTCGCGCGCAGCCGGCTCGACGGGAACCTGCGCACGCTGGCGGCCGAAGTGGCGAGCGACCTGAATCGTCGGCTCGCGCAGCGTGATGGCGCCGTGCGCATCCACGCGTCGCACGGCTACGCGGTCGCGACACTCGTATCGGCGCTCGTCGATGCGCAGGCGGCTGTCGACATCAAGTACCGCGAGAGCGTCGAGGCCGTGCAGGCGCTTGCCCGCGGCGAGTGCGACCTGGCCGGCTTCCATCTGCCGCGTGGCGCGTTTCGCGCGCAGTGCGCACAGATCTACCGGCCGTGGCTCGACGATACGCGCCATGTGCTGATCCACCTGACACGGCGCCAGCAGGGGCTGTTCGTTCCGCGCGGTAACCCGAAGCAGGTTCGCGGGCTCGCGGATCTCGCGCGCAATGACATCCGCTTCGTCAACCGCCAGCCGGGGTCGGGCACGCGCATGCTGCTGGATCTCGCGCTGCGGGCGATCGGCATCGATCCCGAGCGCATCGACGGCTATGCGTCGGCCGAACTCACGCATTCGGCGATCGCGGCATTTGTCGCGAGCGGGATGGCCGATCTCGGCTTCGGCGTCGAGCCTGCCGCCCATCATTTCGGTCTCGATTTCATCCCGGTCGTCGACGAGGACTATTACTTCGCGTGCGAACGCGCGCAGCTCGACGCGCGGCCGCTTGCCGGCGTACTGGCGCTGCTGCGCGACGTGCGTTTCATCGAGCGCGTCGCGCATCTCGACGGCTACGATCCGGCCGCATGCGGATCGCTGACGAGCATCGTGACGGGGCTGGCCGGCGGCGAGGGCGCGGGCTTGCCGGACGGCAATTCCCGGTAACGCGGGCGCGATCGAACCGCGATGCAGCAGTGGGGGATTTGCGCTACGCTTGCCGCTTGATCAACGTTCCAACAAGCACGCCGTTCAAGCGTCATCCCGCCATGAAATTTTCCGTTCCCCTCGCCGCGGCAGCGTTGACCGCGGGGCTGCTGGTCACTGTTTCGCCGTTTGCGCTCGCGCAGAATTCTCCTGGTGTGCCCGGCGGTATCCTGAGCGAACAGTTTCGCCTGAACGAACATCCGCAGATGCCGTTCGCGGCGTCGGCGCCGTCGCAGAAATACCAGAGCGGCAAGAAGTCGGCCTTGCGTCGCAAGGGCGACTTGGGCGATCCGAGCGGCTGCAACCTGAAGTGTCCGATGGATAGCCGGTAACACGGCGGACGGGTGCGCCCGCACGGCGGTCATGCTGTACCGGTTCGATGGCGCGCGTTGCGCCTGCGCACCGGACTGACCGGCTGACCGGCAACTGCAGGATCCCGTGCGATTTCGATTCTGTCCGAGCCCCGCGAAGCGTTGCCGCTTCGCGGGGCTTTTTGCTTTCCGGCGAATCTTCATGCGATTCGATGTCGGGCGATGTCTGCGTGTGCGCATCGCTGGCCTGGCGGGGGTTTAGGGTTAACCCGTAAATCAGGAAGGATGTCTTCCTGAAACCTGCCTTATTCTTAAGCATCCGCCTACATAAACTTCGGGTTGTCAGCGATGAACAAGGTGTTCACCGCGAACACAGACAAATCTGGAGGTAGGTCATCATGAAGTCGCTCGTTCAAGCTGTTGTTGTTGCTGCCGCTCTCGTTGTCCCGGTCGTGTCGTTCGCCCAGTCGGGTTCGACGATCACCCGCGCACAGGTTCGCGCTGAACTGGTCCAACTGCAGCAGGCAGGTTACAACACCGCTCGCGGCGAAGACCCGCATTACCCGGAAGCGATCCAGGCTGCAACGGCGCGTGTTGCAGAGCAGCAGCGCGCTGCGCTGGCGCAAGCGCAAGGCGCCGATGCCAGCGGTTACGGTGCACAGGCGCAGGGCGCATCGGCATCGGGTTCGCGTGCAATGGGCGTGCGCCCGGCCACCGCTGAAGAAATGAAGTCGCTGTATCGCGGCAGCTAAGCCGCGTATCGCCCGGTGTGCGTGAATGCCGGGTGCGACGACACGTCGCGCCCGGCGCCGCAGCACCCGGGCTGGCCGCTGCCGCGCAATCGATGATTGCGCGGGCGCGGCAGGACATCCGTCACCTCCTGTCGCCGGAAGCCCGGCGGCATTCCGCCCGGCCCATCCGTGGCTGGGCGCTTTTTCGGCAGGAGAGGGACGCATGCGTTTCGCCGGCAACAAAAAAGTGCCGGTGTCAAGTCTTTCGCGCAAATCACGCAGGGCTTGAAACCGTATATGGGACAGTAGGTTAGCTCTTTTCGGGGCCGCTTTGCAGAACCGCGGCTTCGTCGGCTAGGAGCCAC
>NZ_JAUJQH010000021.1:0-127978 GCF_030482905.1 Burkholderia sp. AU45251
TGGACGCCTATCGGCGCGGTAACACTGAACCCCGAGCGCGACTGCATCGTCAAAACGTATACGCGCTCGACCGATATAGAGCCATTGGCAGCATGACCGAGACGACAACTAGCTTGACTCGCGCCGATATCTCGACCGCCGAGCCGCGAGTCATGATGATCGCGGCTGCGACAGGGAGCCATGCCCATGAGAAGAGCGGGATGCGCTTACGCAGATGCCAGAGCAGCGCGCCGGTCGCGAAGCTGGTCCCGGCGCGCACCAACTCATGCGCGTTCATCATGCAGAAGTTTCCCGATGGCGGGTGAATCTCCAACCAGCATCCGGCCGCGAGCAGAGCGACAAGAACTGGCACGGTAGCCCTGCGCACAACGTAGAGCGCCCTGCCGAGCGCGCACAAGCCGAAGTACATCGTCGCCTCTAGCGGCAGTGTCCACAGCGAACCGTTCACATTGTTCGCGAGCGGATTGTGCTCAAACACGCCCGGCAATACGAAGCCCATCGGGTAAAGCAGTAGAGAGCGCAGGTACAGTGCGAACCGTGGGTCGGTGAGATAAACCGCCCCGGGCAGTGTCGTGAGCATCGGGCCAACCACACAGGCGGCAAGCAGGATCGCGCAGAAGAAGCCGGGCACGATGCGCAGCGCGCGACGCAGCAGGAAACGGAACGGATGCGGGTCGCGCTCCCAGCTCGCGCTCACCAGATAACCACTGACCGCAAAGAAAGCAAATACGGCGGCGGCGCCCAGATCTCCCAGCGGAAAGGTCGCGTCATGGATCGGCCGCGCATGGCTCACGAGCACGGCGAGCGCAGCGACGATCCGGACGAAGTCGAAGTTGTTTTTTTGGGCCATACGACTGATATGAGGAATCGTGTCGCCGGATTCTATACGACGTCGCCGGGGCGAGGCGATGGCAGAGATGGTCGAGGCCTAGCGCGGCTATGCTCGTTTGCTCCCGCTATATTTCCCTAATAATTGCCCTCAAGTCGACCGCAAACCCGCATGGCTGCGTGTTTGTTTTCTGTGCAACTTATGAGGGATTGCATCGCGGATCGCTTTATCTGGCGCGCTTCTGCGGTTCGTTTCATCATCTGATTCGGGACCAGAGGGGCGAAGGTTCGAACCCTTCGGTCTCGCGCAGTTGCCGGACCATCTCGCGCGCCGCCCACAGCTCGGCGGTGACCTGCCTCGATAGCTCCCGCAGATACTCACGGTGTCCGCCCTTGTAGGCGTTCAGGGACACCTAGGCTTTACCTGCTTGCGCCCTAGGTGCGGTCGCTTTCGTCCACGGTTGCCAGCGCCTGATTGCCTCGGCTTGCGCTTTCCGTTGCTCCGGTGCCCCGTGTCGCGGCATGTCGCGCCGCCCTGTTGTCGGTTAATAGCTCGTTTGGCGCACTCTCAAAATTTCCCGTGCGCATGACATCCGTATGCGACTGCATACCTGCATAAGTATTGTTGACCTGCTGATGACCCGCCGCGATGTTGGTCCGCTGCACAATGTGGATGTTGCGCGGGTTCTTAATCTCGGCCAGCGCCTCGAGCGTCGTGCGGCATTGAGATTGCGCTTTGAGCGCTAGCCGTAGGTTCGCCTCCATCTGATTCAGATACTCGCAGTGCGCCGATTTGCGCGCCAGTTGATTGAAAACCATGTCCAGCGTGTTTGCCTGCGTTAACAGCATCGCCTCCACAGCGGACAAGTCGCCAGCCTTCATCCACTTTCCCGCGATCAAGTACGGCAACGGCAGCGACGAAAAGCGCATGACGTTGAAGCTGATCGGGAAGCACGAGCATTCAACACACTCGCCAAATCGACTCGTCGCGCTCGGTAGAGCACCGGTTTCGTTCGACTTGCGATCAAAGATCGATTGACTCTCAACATCAGCCCCAGTACACTACGCGCCGCGGGGTGGAGCAGTCTGGCAGCTCGTCGGGCTCATAACCCGAAGGTCGTAGGTTCAAATCCTACCCCCGCAACCAATACCGAAGCCCGCTCTGCGAAAGCAAGCGGGCTTCTTGCTTTCCGCATGCACTGCTGCGTGCGCACTGCCTGGCAGCCGCGCATACGAATCGACGCACAATCAGCCGCCGGCATCCCCTGCGGCACACGATCGCAACCCGTCCGATCGCTACGGCCTCACACCGCACATTGTGTAGAATTCCGAACCTTCTTCAGCCATCCGGGCTCACGCAATGATTCGAGCGATCGCGGCACTCGCCGCGCTTTCAGCGATGGCCGGCACGGCTGCTGCCGCCGATACCATCATCGCGCCTGCGAAGCCGCGCTATGTCAGCCCCGGCATCGCCAACGTCACGGGCGCAGCGGCACCGCGCGCGGAACACCTCTCTTCCGACTCACGCTGCCGTGAACTGGCCGCCGGTATCGACGCCGTCAAGCACGCCCCCGACCGCGGCCATAAGGTCGTGCGCGGGATGGGCCCGGACGGCAAGCCGCGCAACGAACTGCGCGCCTACGACAAGCGCGCCGACCTCGAAGCCGAGCATCAACGGCTCGACTGCCGATAACGAACGCAACACCGCCCGGTCAAATCACGCCGGGCGTCCGCGCATTCACGCGTTCGCACCACCATCGATCGTCAACCCGGTCCCGTTGATCGACCGCCCTTCCGGCCCGACCACGAACGCGACAAGTGCCGCCACGTCGTCCGCCTTGCCGTACTGAGGAATCGCCATCCGCGAACGCTGTGCGCTGGCATGTTCGCCGTCAGCCGGATTCATGTCGGTATCCGTCGACCCCGGATGCACGATATTGACCGTGATGCCACGCGGGCCCAGATCGCGCGCGAGCCCCTGCGTCCAGCCGATCAGCGCGGCCTTGCTCGCCGCGTAGAGGCTCATCCCCGCATCGGGCACGCGCGTGGCGAGGCTACTGCCGGTCGACACGATGCGCCCGCCCTCGCCGAGATGCCGCGCCGCCGCCTGCGACGCGACGATCACCGCGCGCACGTTCACGTTCAGCGTCGCGTCGATATCGTCGAGCGTGAGGTCGTCCAGCGCGCCAGCCCGGAAAATCCCCGCGTTGTTGACGAGGATGTCGAGACCGCCGAACGCCTCCGCGGCACGATCGACCGCGTCGCGCACGGCCACCGGATCGGCGCTGTCGGCCTGGATCGCGACGGCGCGGCGGCCCAGCGCCTCGATGCCGGCGACGACGGCCTGCGCCCGCTCGGCCGATTTCTCGTAGGTAATCGCGACGTCCGCGCCATCGGCCGCCAGCCGTTTCGCGATCGCCGCACCGATGCCGCGGCTGCCGCCCGTGATGAGTACACGCTTGCCCTGAAGTCGGTTCATGTCGGTTCCTTTCCTAATTTATGTAACGACCGACACAGAATGTGGCAAGTTGCGCGGCACAGTCAATTGATTTAATTTATCGATCGATACAGATATCGATGAAGGAACGGACGCAATGGCTGAGCGAGGCCGACCGAGAAGCTTCGACAAGGAAGCGGCGCTGGAGCGCGCGATGGAGGTGTTCTGGCGCCTCGGCTACGAAGGCGCGTCGATGACCGACCTGACGGCCGCGATGGGCATCGCGTCACCGAGCCTGTATGCGGCGTTCGGCAGCAAGGAAGCGCTGTTCCGACAGGCGCTCGAGCACTACGGCGCAACGGAAGGGCGGGAAATCTGGGGGGGCGTCGAACAGGCCGGCAGCGCGCACGATGCCGTGCGGAACTACCTGATGGATACCGCACGCGTGTTCACGCGGCGGTCGAAGCCGGCAGGCTGCCTGATCGTACTGTCGGCGCTGCACCCGGCCGAACGCTCCGACACGGTCCGGCAAACGCTGATCGCGATGCGCGAGCGCACGGTCGAGAATCTGCGCGAACGCCTCGCGCAAGGTGTCGCGACCGGTGAGATTGCGGCGCAAGCGAACCTCGACGCGATCGCGCGGTACTACGTGACGGTCCAGCAGGGGATGTCGATTCAGGCTCGCGACGGTGCGAGCCGTCGCGATCTGGAGGCCGTCGCGCAAGCCGCACTGGCCGCCTGGCCGGCACTCGTCGGCACGGGTGGCGCAGGTGGCGCGTAACGGCAGGACGCCGCCGCGCGCCGCGCCGGCACGTTACTGCTTTGCCGCGTGCTGCACGTCCTTCGACGCATGCCACACGCGATAGCGCACCTCGAAGCCATCCGGCACATAGACGACGAGCGGCAGGCGGCTGTTGTAGCGCAGCAGCTGGCCGTCACCGCGCACCTGCACGAACCGTTGCTGCGGCGCCTGGCCCGGGCACGCCATCAGCGTCGATGCCGGCCCCTTCACGTCGGTGAGCTGGTAGTACGTATAGCCCCAGCCCTTCACGTCCTCGGCGGTCAGCTCGCCGCCGAACCACTGCTGGTTGCAGTCGGTCTGCAGCGTCTTGCCGATCATCAGCTCGACGCGCGCATCGCCTTCGTTCTCGAGCGCGGGCAGCGCGATCACGACGCGCTGCTGGCCGGCCGCTGCCTGCGGAAACATCTTGATCGACTCGGCCGGCACGGCGGGCGCCGATGCAGGCCCGGCCACGCAGGCGGCGGCAGTCGTCACGCAGAAGGCGGCCAGCGCGGCCCGGATCGCGAATTTCATCGATGTACTCCTGAAAACAAATGAGCCCCGGATGCTAACACTTTCGCCGCACGACCTTACGACGCTGTAATTTGAAGACACAATTGCAAACAGCTGGCAATTCCCTTGCGCGGTATTTATAGGGGAACCAACGGAGAACATCATGCTGAAGCTCATTGCTGCCGCCGGCGTAGCGACCCTGCTGGCCGGCTGCGTCGTCGCCCCGGACGCCGGATACGGCTACGGGCAGCCCTACTATTCCGATCCCGGCTACGGGTACGCGCCGTCGCCCGTGTACGGCACGGTCAATATCTGGGGCGGTGGCGGCGGACGCGACTGGGATCGCGGCCGGCGCGATTACCATCGCTGGGACGGTGATCGCGGCAACCGTGGCGATCATGGCGACCGCGGCAATCGCGGCAACGGCTGGGGGCACGGCGACGGGCGCCGCGGCGACTGGAACGATGGCGGCGGAGGCGGCGGCCATCGCCACTGACGCACATTTGCAACCGTTTGTATCCGTGCACGGCCCGCCGACGGCCGATACGTCACGCAGACGAACGGCTGCGCAAAAGACCAAGGCCCTCGCGTCAAGCGAGGGCCTTCTGTCGTCCACTGCGGAGAAGTGACCGTCTGCGGTGTCGGACGTCCGACGCCGACCGCACACGCACCGCGCGCCCGCCTGCTTACCAGCCGGCCGGCTGCGCGTAGCCGCCCGACACGGGCGCGCCGCACACATACGCGCGCTGGTAGCGGTCGTAGCAATAGTTCGGGCCGTCGTCCTGGTATTGCGCCTGCTGGTAGGTCGGATAGGCGGGCTGCTGGTACGCGGGCGCCTGGTAGTACGTCGGCGGCTGATAGGCCGGTGCCTGGTACGCGGGTGCCTGATACGCGACGGGCGGATTCATCGCGGACGTCACGATCGCGCCCAGCACCGCGCCGCCGATCAATGCGCCGATGACGGCGCCGCCGTCGCGGCCATGCGCGGACGCCGGGCCTGCCACGGCAAGCGAACCGGCGAGGACACACACTGCGGCAATTTTTTTCATGATGGACTCCCACGCGAAGTGGTACTGGATGCGATGCATTGTGGCGGCACGCGGCCGTAATAGATGCAGCAAGTGGTAACGCGCGATTACCGGTATCACGCACACCGAAACGCGCCGCCGCCGTGCTACGATTTTCGGCATACAGGAGACGCCTTCATGCAGCCCGAAACCGCCCGCCGTTTCGATACCGAATTCGCCCCGCGCATCGCGCAGGCGATCGCCGCCTTCTTCGCCGAACACGTGCTGACCGACGTCGTCCCGTATGGCGGCCACGGGCACCCGACGCGCGTGCAGATCCGCAGCGCGCCGCATGAGCATGTCAGCGGCTTCGAGCATCCGCTGAACCTCGAGCTGACCTGGGACACCGACGAAATCGAGCGGCTGATGGACCCGGACGGCCCGCAGCGCTTCGAGCACTACTTGGCCGCACTGCCGAAAAAACTGGGCGCGTGGCAGGGCGCACGCGACATCGATCTCCTGTCGCGCACGCAGGCCGACCCGCTCGTGCGGCTCGGCGGCCTCGACTTCGAAGGCTGAGTGCCGGCGTCGCGCAATGCGGCCCGGTGATACACTCGACCGGCCCCGCTCCGGTGCCGTTGCGCCGGCCGGGCCGCTCATCGCCGCCTCCACCCTTCCGCATGGTTGCGCACGCAACCGGCAACCGGGCGCGCGGACAACCACGCATTTGCTCCCGCCATGAACGCCGATACCGGCCTGCCGCTTCCGCAACGCTACTGGGCAATCCTCTGCGTCGCACTGGGCATCACGCTCGCCGTGCTCGACGGCGCCATCGCGAACGTCGCGCTGCCGACCATCGCGCGCGACCTGCACGCATCCGACGCCGCATCGATCTGGATCGTCAACGCGTATCAGCTCGCGGTCACGATCACGCTGCTGCCGCTCGCGTCGCTCGGCGAACGCATCGGCTATCGCCGCGTCTACATCGCCGGGCTCGCGCTGTTCACCGCGGCGTCGCTCGGTTGCGCGCTTGCCGGCTCGCTGCCGATGCTGGCCGTGATGCGCGTGATCCAGGGTTTCGGCGCGGCCGGCATCATGAGCGTCAACGCGGCGCTCGTGCGGATGATCTACCCGTCGTCGATGCTCGGGCGCGGGCTGTCGATCAACGCGATGGTGGTGGCGCTGTCGTCGGCGATCGGGCCGACGGTCGCGTCCGCGATCCTGTCGTTCGCGTCGTGGCCGTGGCTCTTCGCCGTCAACGTGCCGATCGGCATCGCCGCGGTATTCGGTAGCCTGCGCGCGCTACCGGCCAACACGCTGCACGATGCGCCATACGATTTCGCAAGCGCGCTGATGAACGCATGCGTGTTCGGCCTGCTGATCACGGCCGTGGACGGACTCGGTCACGGCGAAGGCCATGCGTACGTCGCGGCCGAACTGGCCGTCGCGTTCGTCGTCGGCTACTTCTTCGTGAAGCGCCAGCTGTCTCAGCCGGCGCCGCTGCTGCCCGTCGACCTGATGCGCATCCCGATGTTCGCGCTGTCGGTCTATACGTCGATGGCGTCGTTCACGTCGCAGATGCTCGCGTTCGTCGCGCTGCCGTTCTGGCTGCAGAACTCGCTCGGCTTCTCGCAGGTCGAGACGGGCCTCTACATGACGCCGTGGCCGCTCGTGATCGTGTTCGCCGCGCCGCTCGCGGGCGTACTGTCGGATCGCTATTCGGCCGGCATCCTCGGCGGGATCGGGCTCGCGCTGTTCGCAGCCGGGCTGCTGTCGCTTGCGACGATCGGCGCGCATCCGGGCACCGTCGACATCGTGTGGCGGATGGCGCTGTGCGGTGCGGGCTTCGGGTTGTTCCAGTCGCCGAACAACCGCGCGATGCTGTCGTCGGCGCCGCGCGAACGCAGCGGTGGCGCGGGTGGCATGCTGAGCACCGCGCGGCTGACCGGGCAGACGCTTGGCGCCGCGCTCGTTGCATTGATTTTCGGGCTCGTGCCCGATCGCGGGCCGACGATTGCGCTCTATGTCGCCGCGGCATTCGCGGCAGTGGCCGCGGTCGTCAGCATGCTGCGCATCGCGTCGCCACGGCCGGACGCCGCGACCTGACACCGCCGCACACCGCCCGCCGATCCGCGCGTCATTCGGCGTCGAGCGCGTCCATCACGAAACGCACGCGCGCCTGCACGCTCTCGCGCGGCAGTTCGATCAGCCGGTAGCCATATGACGTGTAGCACTCGACCATCGCGTCGTAGGTGCGCACGGCTTCCGCGAAATCCTGGCGGCGCTCGGTATCCTGCGCATAGATGTCCGGCCACGGTGGCGCGATGAACACGCGCCCGTGATAGCGGAAACGGCGGGCCGCGGCTTCCGCATGCGCGGGTACCGCCAGACCCGTCAGCCGCAGGTAGCCGACCACGTCCGGCACGCCACGATCGAAGAACACGGGCCCGCGCGCGTGGTGCGCGAGATCATACGAGCGCATCTCCCAGCTCAGCATCAGTTCGGCGAACGCAGCCGGGTCGCGCCACGGCAACGCCTGACCGTCGATCGCCATCTGGTCGCGGATCACGCCGCGCCCGGCTTCCTGCGAGCGCGCGAAGCTGGCGTGCTCAAGCGCGTCGAGCAACGTGCTCTTGCCCGATCCCGGGCCACCGGTCACGACGAAAAAGCGGCGGGTGGCGTCGTCGGTCGCGTCGTCGGCGCCGCCGGGCGCCTGCACGAACTCACGCATGCGCGATCCGCCGGCCCGCGCGCCGCGTGACCGACGCGGCGGCTGCGACACTGCGCAAGTCGGCGACGAACGTATCGCGCCAGACCGACAGGTCGTTCCCGCGCAGCCGCGCGAGGTTC
Organism: Burkholderia sp. AU45251; assembly: GCF_030482905.1. Classification (NCBI taxonomy): domain Bacteria; kingdom Pseudomonadati; phylum Pseudomonadota; class Betaproteobacteria; order Burkholderiales; family Burkholderiaceae; genus Burkholderia; species Burkholderia sp. AU45251. The sequence continues at coordinate 8,417 of NZ_JAUJQH010000021.1, forward strand.
TCCTCGTGGCGCGCCTGCCGCTCCGCGAGCGGCATCGACAGCGCGCGCTCGAGTGCCTCGGCCATCTGCGACAGGTCGTACGGATTGACGAGGAGCGCGCCGGTCAGCTCAGCCGCCGCGCCCGCGAACTCCGACAGCACGAGTACGCCCGGATCGGCCGGATCCTGCGACGCGACGTACTCCTTCGCAACGAGATTCATCCCGTCGCGCAACGGCGTCACGTAGCCGACCTGCGACATCCGGAAGAACGCCATCAGCAGGTTGCGCTCGTACTTGCGGTTCAGGTACTGGATCGGCGTCCAGTCGAGCTGCGAGAAGCGACCGTTGATGCGACCGGCCTCGCCTTCGAGCGTTTCGCGAATGTCCTGATACGTCTTCACGTCGGAGCGCGTCGGCGGCGCGATCTGCAGGAGCGACACGCGCCCCTGCCAGCCCGGCGCGTTCGCGAGCATCCGCTCGAACGACTGGAAGCGCTCGACGAGCCCCTTCGAATAATCGAGGCGGTCGACGCTCATCACCAGCTTGCGGCCGTCGAGCGCCTCGCGCAGCATCTTCACCGGCTTGCGCGTGCCGTACTGGACGGCCGCCTGCGCGATCGCGTCGGGATGCACGCCGATCGGATAGGCGGCGACCTTCACGACGCGACCGTGCGCATGCAGCATCCCGTCGTCGCTCGCCGCGCCGATCCCGCGCCGCTCGATGTAGTCGGTGAACGCCTGCTTGTCGGCCTCGGTCTGGAAGCCGGCCACGTCGTACGCACACATGAACTTCACGAGCTCCTCGTGCGGCGGCACGAGACGCAGCATGTCGGGCGACGGAAACGGAATGTGCAGGAAAAAGCCGATCGGGTTCTTCACGCCGAGCTCGCGCAGGTAATGCGCGAACGGCAACAGGTGATAGTCGTGCACCCAGATCAGGTCGTCGGGACGCAGCAAGGCGGCGAGCTGCTTCGCGAGCATCGCGTTCACGCGCAGATAGCCCGCGTACTCCTGGCGATCGAAGCGCGCGAGATCGCCGCGGTAATGGAACACCGGCCACAACGTCGCGTTCGAGAAACCGCGGTAATACTGGTCGTAGTCGCGCCGGGTCAGCCCGACCGTCGCATAGGTGACGTTGCCGTCCCGCTGGATCGCGGGCTCGGTGTCAGGGGCGCCGACGATCTCGCCGTTCCAGCCGAACCAGACGCCGCCCGTTTCCTTCAGCGCGTCCATCACGCCGACCGCCAGGCCGCCCGCGCTCGGGCGCGTGTCCTCGCCGGCGGCGACACGGTTCGATACCACGATCAATCTGCTCATGCGGCTTCCCCTCCTCGATTCGATTGGCTGGCGCGCGGCGCGCGCCAAGGCGGACACGGCTGCCTGAAGGCGGCCATGCGGCGATTCAGTTGTGAGCAATGCAGGTGTGAAAGGCAGCGGCGGAATTCGGCGGCAACGGCATCAGGCGTCCTGCTCCTGGCCGAGATCGCGCTGATAGTCGAGCCCTTCCGGGCGGGCGCCGCCCTGGTTGTGATCGCCGTCGGACGGCGGCGTCTCGCCGGGCGCGCCGGCAGGCGGTGCCGACGGCGCGTCGGTCTGCGGACGCGGCCGATCCGCCCCAGCATCGGGCGGCCGAGGCGAAAACCGTTTCGAACGGCGCATGGCTGGGTGTCTCATGTGCGGCGCGGCCCGAGGCCGTCGTAGAAACATTCCATAACTGAACAGTCTAGGTCGCTTCCTTGCACGTCAGAGTAACAATTGCCTTCAATTTGTAACGTTTCGACCCCTCACGATTCATCTATCCGACAATAGCGCCGCGCGCACGCGCGCGGCATGCCGACCGGCGATTTGTCAAAGCTTTGCAGTTTTCCTATGACAATTGCGAAACAATGACGCGGCATGAGGGCGCGCACGCGTTGCCGCTCACCCAGACAGGACTTGCACTCAGGGATGAACATTCGTTTCGAATCGCCGCGCCGGGCCATGCCGGCGCGCGTCGTGCTGGCCGCGATCGCCACGGCCGCACTGCTGTCCGGCTGCAACTCGCTGTACAGCGAGGGCGCGACAGCCGGCGCCGGTATCGCGGGCGCCGCGATCGCCTCCAAGGTCACCAACAACGCCGCCGTCGCGACGGGCATCGGTCTCGGCGCCGTCGCCGGTGCGCGTGCGGGTGTCCAGTACACGCAGCGCGTCGCACACCGTTACACACAGGAACAGATCGCGAAGGCCGCCGGCCCGCTCGACGTGGGCGGCGTCGCGCCGTGGTCGACGCACCACTCGTTCCCGATCGAGGACGACGAGCAGGGTCGCGTGACGGTCAGCCGGATGATCAGTGTCGGCCCGCTCGACTGCAAGGAAATCGTATTCGCAGTCGACACGCCCGCGAAGCCCGACAAGGCCGCGCAATCGGCGTTCTACGTCGCCACGATCTGCCGCGACGGCCCCGTGTGGAAATGGGCGTCGGCCGAACCGGCGACCGAACGCTGGGGCGCGCTGCAATGAGCGTCGCGCTCCGTATCGCGGCCATCGGCGCGCTGTGCGCGGCGACGGCCACGCTGTCGGGCTGCGGGTCGGTCGGTGCAGCGAGCGGCGCACTCGCCGGCGCGGCGACGGGCCTCGTCACCGCGAATCCGGCGGTCGGCGTCGGTGTCGGCATTGCCGTGCAGGCCGCGACCGACGAAGCCGTCAACCGCACGATGAAGCAGCTCCATCAGAACCAGCAAGACGCGATCGCGAAGGTGGTCGGCAGCCTGGCCGTCGGCGAAGTGAAGCCGTGGAAGGTGAAGAACACGCTGCCGCTGGAAAACGGCGAAGGCGAGGTGCGCGTCGCGCGCGCTTACTCGACGCCGCTCGCGCTGTGCAAGGAATTCGCGTTCTCGGTGAAGGACGGCAACAAGGCCGACTGGTATTTCGCAAATGCCTGCCAGCAAGGCACGCACTGGAAGTGGGCGTCGGTGGAACCGGCGGTCGATCGGTGGGGGAATTTGCAGTAAGCAGCCCCCGCTGCCCCGGACTTCGCGCGAGCCCCCGTCACCCTGCCCTCGATTCCGGCAGACAATGCATCGTCCGGATTCCGGACAATCGATCCGGCTCAGCGGACGGCTTTCCCGATCAGATCGCTCAGATAGCGCTCCAGCACGCTGAACCGGACGATCGACGCATTCCGCCACGTCGGATGCGGACTCGCCGCGGCCCTGACGTCGACCGGCAAATCATCCCTCAGCCACATCTCCGGAACGTGCAGCCTGGTGTAGGTTCCGCCCGCGATTTCCTCCAGAACCATGTGTCCGCACCGCGGATATTCGTGGAACGAACCGGCTAGCGCTCGGACGAACATGAGGGCACGCTCCCCGACTTGCAGCGGTACGTTACCCCAAGTCGGTGGACCGCCGACGAACTCGATCTCTGCCCCGAGATGGTCCTGTGTGATGCACTTTCCAGTGGAATAGATGCGCTCGACCTTCGCACGAAAAACTTGCGGGCGCGGAGAATCGAGAACGGCTATGAGCACCAGATCGAAGGTTTCCGCCGCGACGGTATAAAGCCCCTGCTTCTCGTTCATGGGTGCCGTTGGGATCGTTGACGAGGCACGAAGGCATCGAATCAGCGACGCAATCGCAGGGATTCATCGCGCGAGCCTCCGGCCTCTTTCCTGTCAGCGCATCAGCGATGCGCATCTCCGGCAGATGTCCCGGCCGCAACGCACGCAGCGTCCTGCTACGCCGGCGAACCCGGCGCCACGGATAAGCCGCGTTCGCATTGACTCGAAGCGGTCGAATGAAACCGCGAAACCGCAAAACCGGCATTCAGGCGACATGCGCCCGAATGCCCCGCCGACTTCAGGACTCGACGTCCTCGAGACTGAAAATCTCCGTCTGGTCGTTGTACGAGAAGATCTCGCCGTAACGGCCCCAGTCGATCACCGCGTCGAGCGTCTCCTCGGCGGCGCCGTCCGACAGGAAATCCTCCAGCTCCTGCTCGAAGCGCACGCGCGGCGCACGATGCCCCGGGCGCTCGTTCAGCACCTTCTTGATCCGCGCCGCAAGCGGCACGTGCTTCAACAGGTGATCCGCGAACATCAGCTTGCGCTCCTGCGTGCCGAATTCCGCGAACACGCGTCCCGGCGGCGTCAGGAACACGTCGCCTTCCCGCACGTCCGCGAAACCGAGGTACTGCAGCACTTCCGCGATCGGGAACAGGTCGTCGACCTCCAGATGCAGCGTGCGCGCGATTTCCGGCATGTCAGCGCGGCCATGGTACGGCGCCATCGCGAGCGTCTCGATCAGACCGGCCATCAGGTTGGTCGACACCTGCGGCAGCCAGCTGCCGAGTTCCAGCCCCTTCTTCGTCGCCTCACCGGTCTGGCGGGCGGTCATCTTCGCGTAGATGTCGTCGACCAGCTTGCGGAACGCCGGGTCGAGCCGGTTGCGCGGATGCTTGAACGGCACTTTGATCTCGGCGATCACGCGGCCCGGGTTCGACGACAGCACGAGGATCCGGTCGCACATGAACACCGCTTCCTCGATGTTGTGCGTGACGATCAGCACCGACTTGATCGGCATCCGGCCCTGCGTCCACAGGTCAAGCAGGTCGGTACGCAGCGTCTCGGCGGTCAGCACGTCGAGTGCCGAGAACGGCTCGTCCATCAGCAGGATCGTCGGATCGACGACGAGCGCGCGCGCGAAGCCCACGCGCTGGCGCATGCCGCCCGACAGCTCGCGCGGGTACGCGTTTTCGAAGCCGTCGAGACCGATCAGGTCGATCGCGGCGAGCGCACGCTCGCGCCGCTCGCGCGCGCCGACGCCGAGCGCCTCGAGACCGGCTTCCACGTTCTGCAGCACGGTGAGCCACGGGAACAGCGCGAAGGTCTGGAACACCATCGCGACGCCTTCGGCCGGGCCGGTCAGCGGCTTGCCGAGATAGGTCACTTCACCACCGGTCGGCTCGATGAGCCCGGCAATGATCCGCAGCAGCGTCGACTTGCCCGAGCCGGAGCGGCCAAGCAGGCCGACGATCTCGCCTTCGCGCAGCGACAGGTTCGCATCGTCGAGCACGAGCAGTTCGCCCTGCGTCTTGTTGAAGCCGCGACAGACGTGATCGACGCGCAGGATTTCCTCACCGAGGCGCGGCGGCTGGTTCGTCTGGACGGGGGCGTTTACAGCATTCGGATTGTGCATCGCGTTTCGCTCTCAATCGGTCTCAGTCGAGCCGCAGCTTCGCTTCCGCGAAGGCATACAGCGGACGCCACAGCAGGCGGTTGAACAGGGTGACGAACAGGGACATCACGGCGATGCCCAGGATGATCTTCGGAAAATCGCCGGCGGCGGTGGTCTGCGCGATATAGGCACCGAGGCCGTGCGCCTCGATCTTGGTATTGCCCCACTGCACGGCTTCCGACACGATGCTCGCGTTCCACGCGCCGCCCGATGCGGTGATCGCACCGGTCACGTAGTACGGGAAGATGCCGGGCAGGATCGCCTGCCGCCACCACTGCCAGCCACGGATGCGGAAGTTCGTCGCCGCTTCGCGATAGTCGTTCGGATAGGAAGTTGCGCCGGCGATCACGTTGAACAGGATATACCACTGCGTGCCGAGCACGATCAGCGGCGACAGCCAGATATCGGCGTTCAGGTGGAAACGCGCGATCACGATCACGAACGCCGGGAACAGCAGGTTGGCCGGGAACGCGGCGAGGAACTGCGCAAGCGGCTGCAGCTTCTCGGCGAGCCGCGGGCGCAGCCCGATCCACACGCCGATCGGCACCCAGATCACCGACGCGATCGCGATCAGCACGACCACGCGCAGCAGCGTGATGAGCCCGAGCACGAGCACATGGCCGACCTCGGCCATCGTCACGCCGGTCGACACGAAGCTGATGACGCGCCACACGATATAGGCCGTACCGATCAGCACGAGGATCGCCCACGCGATGTCGACCGTGCGTGATGCCTTCCTCTCGACTTTCGGCAGCGAGAAGCGCATCGCATCCGACAGCGGCAAGCGCAGCGGAATCCGCGCGGCCTTCGCGAAGAACCAGCCGGCCGGCACGAGCAGCTGATGAATCAGGCGCGTGCGGCGCACGAGGTCGAGCAGCCAGGATTGCGGCGCATCGCCCGACGCGGTGTTCTCCATCCGGAACTTGTCGGCCCACGCGATCAGCGGGCGGAACAACAGTTGGTCGTACGCGACGATCACGACCGTCATCGTGAGGATCACCCAGCCGATCGCACCGAGGTTCTTGTCCGAGATCGCCTGCGCGAGATACGCGCCGACGCCCGGCAGCGTGATGGTCTGGTTGCCGACGGTGATCGCTTCCGACGCGACGACGAAGAACCAGCCGCCCGACATCGACATCATCATGTTCCAGATCAGGCCCGGCATCGAGAACGGCACCTCGAGCTTCCAGAAGCGCTGCCACGACGTCAGGTGGAAGCTCCGCGCCACTTCGTCGAGGTCGCGCGGCACCGTGCGCAGCGACTGGTAGAAGCTGAACGTCATGTTCCACGCCTGGCTCGTGAAGATCGCGAAGATCGCCGCGAGCTCGGCGCCGAGCACGCGGCTCGGGAACAGCGCGAGGAAGAACGTGACGGTGAACGAGATGAAGCCGAGCACCGGTACCGACTGCAGGATGTCGAGGATCGGGATCAGCACCATGCCCGCACGCCGGCTCTTGGCCGCGAGCGTGCCGTAGACGAGCGTGAACACGAGCGACGCGACCATCGCGGCAAGCATCCGCAGCGTGGTGCGCAACGCGTATTCGGGCAGGTTCGACGGGTCGAGCGAGATCTTCTGCGTCTGCAGGGTGCCGATCGGCGCCATCGTTTCGTGGAAACCGACGACCGCCATCGCGATCAGGCAGATGATCAGCGGAAACGCGATGAAGTCCCACCGGTTCGGCAGAACGCGCCACGCGGACGCGTTGGCGGTCCGGTTCGGATTGAAGAATCCGACGTCCATCAGGCGCCCTCCCCGGTAAGGCCGAACGAAGCCGGCAGTCGATGTTGATTCATGGCAAAGCGCACGGATGCGGTAATTCGATTGACTGACGATCGCGCGCGAGCGCGAGGCGCCGTGCGTGCATGCGCTGCCGCGCCCCGACGAGTCGGCCCGCGACGGCACGACACTACACCAACCTGTATTTCAGGTACAACCGTCCGGGAACGGCGCAGGCGGCGCACGGATCGTGCCTGGCGCGCGGGCGGATGGCGGATGCGCGGTTCGAGCAGCCCGGCCGCAGTCCTTCGGCCGGCATGCAGGCCCGAATTATGCCGTGATCCGGCCCGGCCGGGAACCCGCCAGCCGCACGCGCGCACAAACCCTGTCCAGCGTCACCAGCCGGATACGACTATGCGGGTATGATCGGGGCTGGCCCTTGGGGTCGGTGGCGGCCGTTCTGATGGCAACGCATGCGCGTTCCTTCTGTCAACAGGCCCTGGGGATCGATCGACGAGCGGGAGGAAAGGGAATGGCAGGAAACTTGGTGATCGTCTGCCGCGATCAGGATGCCGACGCGTTCTACGAACTGATGCAGGAGTACGGGTCGTTCCAGACGCGGCTGTCGTCGACGGCGTGGTACCTGAACATGAACGTCGTGCCTGAATCGCTGCAGGAGGAAATCCTGGAGCGCCTCGGCCGGTACACGACCGTCTATATCTTCGAGGCCACCACCGTGACCTACAACACCATCGACAGCAACGCGGCCGAAACGCTCGGCACGCTGTTCGAATGATGCCGCGCGGCGCCAGCCCGGCCGGGTTGGCGCCGCAGCCGCTTATGCGGCCTGTGCGTGGGGCTCGTCCTTCGGCACGACCTCGAACGGGAATGTCATCGAGACGCGCAGGCCGCCTTCGGGGCGGTTGCCGATGTCGCACGCCCCACCCAGCCTGAGTACGAGCCGCTCGACGATCGCGAGCCCGAGTCCGCTGTGGCCGTTCCCGCCGCGCGCGGGGTCGAGCCGCACGAACGGCCGCGTCGCCGCCGCGAGGTCGCGCGGCGCGATCCCGCCGCCGCTGTCGCTGACCGACAGCACGTAGCTGGCCGGCGTGCGCGCCGTCTCCACCAGCACGGGCGGCGCACCGTACGCATGCGCGTTGTCCAGCAGGTTCGACAGGATCCGGTCGAGCGTCGCCGTCGGTAACCGGAAGCCCGGATCGGCGTCGAGCCGGGTCTGGACCGTCGGCGCGTTCGGCGCGACCGCACGGTAGCTGCGCGCGATCCGCTCGCACGCCTGATCGACCGGCACCGGTTCGCTGCGATCGGAGCCGCCGTGTGCAAACACCAGGAATTGATCGACGATATGCGACATCGAATCGACGTCGCGCACCACCCCGTCGCGTAACCGGACGTCGTCCATCATTTCCGCCCGCAGCCGCATCCGCGCAAGCGGCGTGCGCAGGTCGTGCGCCACGCCGGCCAGCATCACTGCCCGGTCGCTCTCGGCCTGCGACACCTGCTCCACCATCTGGTTGAAGCCATGCGTGAGCTGGCGCAGCTCGCGCGGGCCGCGCTCGCGCAGCGGCGGCACCGGCTGGCCGCGGCCGAAGCGCGCAACCGCACGTGCGAGCGACCGCAGCGGCTGCTGCAGTTGCCACGCCGCGAACAGCGCGGCGATCACGCCGGCCGAGAAGATCGTGCCGAGCCACAGCAGCATCCGGTCGAGCGAGCGCGGCGGCCGCAGCGGCTGCACCGGCACCACGATCCAGTTGCGGTCGGTCGGCTCCTTCACCCACAGCACGGGCGGATGGCCGGGCGCGCCGATCTCGACGCGCGTGCCGGGCGGCATCCGCTCGCTCACGTCGTCGCGGAACCGCTTGAGCGCCGCCGGCAGGCTCGACGGATCGCCATTCGGCACGTCGGCGCTGCCCGGTGTCACGAGCCGCACACGCGACGGCAACGGCTGGTCGGGCGTGCGCTCGACGTGCTGGCGCACCGCGTCGACCAGGAACGCGGCCTCTTCGACCGCGTAGCGCGTCTGCATCTGGCTGCGCTCGAGCCGCATCGCGAAAAACCACGCGAAGTGCGACAGGAGCAGGACACCGATGACGAGCAGCGCCAGCCGCCCGAACAGTGAATCAATGGGTTTGCGCATGGGCCTCGCCGTCGGGCACGAACACATAGCCGCGCCCGCGGACCGTCTGGATGAAGCGCGGCGTCGACGGATCCGTTTCGAGGATGCGGCGCAGGCGCCATACCTGGACGTCGATGCCGCGGTCGGTGCCGTCGTACTCGGGCCCGTGCAGCAGCTCGAGCAGCCGCTCGCGCGTGAGCGTGCGCAGCGCATGGTTCACGAAGATCTTCAGCAGCGCGAATTCGCTGCTCGACAGCGTGGCCGGCTTGCCGTCGACCGACAGCGTGCGCGCCTGGAAGTCGAGCACGAAGCGGCCGAACGCGAACGGCTCGCGCTGTTCGGGCGCCGCCGCCGACGGCGTCGCGCGGCGGCGGCGCAGCACGGCCTGCACGCGCGCGAGCAGCTCGCGCGGGTTGAACGGCTTGCCGAGATAGTCGTCCGCGCCGAGCTCGAGCCCGACGATGCGGTCGACGTCGTCCGCACGCGCGGTCAGCATGATCACGGGGATGTCGTCGCCGGCCGCGCGCAGCTGGCGCAGCGCGGTCAGGCCGTCGACGCCCGGCATCATCAGGTCCAGCACGATCAGGTCGGGCCGCTCGCGCTCAAGGCGCTTCTCGAGCGTGGCCGCGTCGTGCAGCACGGACACTTCCATCCCCTGGCGCACGAGGTAGTCGCGCAGCAGGTCTCGGAGTTCTTGGTCGTCGTCGACGATGAGGATCTGGGTAGTCATGGCTCGAAGTTTAGCGCGCGAGGGCGGAGTCAAAGAACGAAACAAAGGGACGAAAGGGTTACTGCGGGTTACGGCGCAAGGGAACTGTAATGCGCGGTAACCCGGCCACCGCCCCACGTAACACCAGCCGGGGCCCGCATCGCTAACCTGCGTCTTACCGGATGCGGTACACGGCTTGCCCGGTACCGCATCGCCGGACCCATTGGATACAAGGAGTTTCTGAAATGTATAAAAAGACTTCCCGCGTGGCCATCGCGGCCGCCACCGTGCTCGCTCTCGCATTCGGCACCGCACACGCCGCGCAGCCCAACGACATGCCGCCTCCGGGCGGCCCCGGCGCCCACCAGATGCACGGCGGGCACGACGGCGGCCCGTTCGGCGTGATCATGAAACTGCACGACCAGCTGAAGCTCAACGCGTCGCAGGAACAGCAATGGCAGACGGCCATCAACACGATGAAGCAGAACCGTGATGCGATGCGCAAGAGCCACGAGCAGATGCGCGAGCAGTTCAAGGCGCAGCAGAACCAGCCGATTCTCGACCTGAACGCGATGCACACCGCCCGCCAGCAGGCCGAGCAGCAGAACGCGCAGCTGCGCGAGCAGACGTCCGCCGCATGGCTCGCGTTCTACAACGGGCTGAACGACCAGCAGAAGACCACGGTCAGCACGGCGCTCAAGCAGCAGTTCGCGAAGATGGAGCAGCGCCACGACAAGATGAAGGAGCGCTGGGAGCAGCATCGTGCGGCCAAGGCCGCGTCGGCGCCGGCGCAGTAAGCCTGCGGGCCGCTCCGCGGAGCGGCATCGAAGGGGACGCGGGCACCGGCCCGCGTCCCCTTTTTTGCGTTTCAGGCGACGTCGAACAGCAGCACCTCGGCCGCCCGGCCGCGCGCGAACGCCACCGCGTCCACGCCGCCGATCCGCGCGCCGTCGCCCGCGGCCAGCGCGCGACCGTTCACCTCGACGTCGCCGCGCACCACATGCACATAGGCGCGGCGTCCGGCCGGTACGTCGAACGCCGTCGCCTCGTCGCCGTCGATCAGCCCCGTAAAGATGCGTGCGTCCGCACACATCGGCAGCGCGCCGTCGCCACCATCCGGCGCCGCGACGAGCCGCAGCCGGCCGCGTTTCTCGTCGTCGGCGAAGCGCGTCTGCACGTAGCCGGGCCGGCCGCCCGCCCTGGCTGGCGCAAGCCAGATCCGCAGCAGGTGCAACGGCTCGTCACACGATGCATTGGTTTCGCTCAGCATCACGCCGGAGCCGGCGCTCATGCGCTGCACGCCGCCCGCGCGGACGATCGCGCCGTTGCCGAGGCTGTCGCGATGCGCGAGCGCGCCGTCGAGCACGTAGGTGACGATTTCCGCGTCCCGGTACGGCCGCATCCCGTAGCCGCGGGTCGGCGCGATGCATTCCTCGTTCAGCTCACGCAACGCGCCGAAGACCGGCGAACCGCCCCGACCGGCCCCACAAGGAAAGCTGTGATGGAATTCGTGCCAGCCTTGGCTACGCTGGTCGCGATCGGCGGCGCGGCGAATCTGGAACATGGGACGGACACTCCGTGAGATGCGTTGTTGTGGCATGCCGCCACTGTATGAGTGTGCCAATCGCGCCACAATCCGCCGCCTGCGCACCGCATCGTTGCACCTGCGAATGCAATCAATGCAATGTCCATTGCAAATACAATGATTGTCGCAACAGCCGGATCAATGCGTCGAAGAATCGACCGGTCGGCCCGGATTGCCGGTTTGCGGGTATCGCGTTCGGGTAAAATACCGCCCTTTTGGCGTTCGCCGTTCCGGCGGTCGCCATCGCCAGAGCGCCGATCGGCGAATTTTGGCCGTCTAGAATACGCCGCGGCGCCCGGTTCGACCGGCCGCGAGCGCTCCCGAAAAGTCAGCAACAGAAGGATGGAAATGAAGAAGGCCGCCCTGTGCGCCGCCCTCGCCCTCATGGCGGGCAGCGCCTTCGCGAAGGAGTGGAAGACCGTGCGGATCGGCGTCGACGCCAGCTACCCGCCGTTCGAGTCGACCGCGCCGAGCGGCGAGATCGTCGGTTTCGACGTCGATCTCACCAAGGAAATCTGCAAGCGGATCAACGTGAAATGCGTGTGGGTGGCGCAGGATCTCGACGGAGTCATCCCGGCGCTGAAGGCGAAGAAGTACGACGTCATCGTGTCGTCGCTGACCGTCACGGACAAGCGCCGCGAACAGATCGACTTCTCCGACAAGGTCTATGACGCGCCGGCGCGGATGATCGCGAAGACCGGCTCGCCGCTGCTGCCGACGATCGCCTCGCTGAAGGGCAAGCGCGTGGGCGTCGAGCAGGGCTCGACGCAGGAAACCTACGCGAAGACCTACTGGGAGCCGCAGGGCGTGACGATCATTCCTTACCAGAACCAGGACCAGGTCTACGCCGATCTCGGCTCGGGCCGCCTCGACGCGACGCTGCAGGACGAGTTGCAGGCCGACTACGGCTTCCTGCGCACGCCGCGCGGCAAGGGTTTCGCGTTTGCCGGACCGGAAGTGAAGGATCCGAAGACGATCGGCGACGGCACCGCGATCGGCCTGCGCAAGGAAGATACGGACCTGAAGCTCAAGATCAACAAGGCGCTGGCCGACATGCACAAGGACGGCACGTACGACCGGCTGTCGCACAAGTATTTCGCGTTCAGCGTCTATTCGGCTTCGGCCCGCTGAGCAACGAAAAGAAGAGACAACGGATGCGGGGGCGGCCCCGTATCCGCGCAGTACAGACAGTCAACCACGCGCCGCCCGCCCCCTTGCCCGCCGCTCGCGCGACGGGCGGGCCCGGCACCGACGCCGGGGCGGACGGTCATGATACGTACGGGGCGTTCCGCGCAGCTTGGCGGGCGCGTCTTTCGCGGCGCACCGCGTGCGCCCTAAAGGACCACACCAGGGACCACATATGTTTCTACAAGGTTACGGCCCGCTGATCCTCGCTGGCACCTGGCAAACCGTCAAACTGGCGGTGCTGTCGCTTGCGCTGTCGTTCCTGCTGGGCCTGCTCGGCGCGGGCGCGAAGCTGTCGCGCAACCGCTTCACGAGCGGTGTCGGCACCGTCTACACGACGCTGATCCGCGGCGTGCCCGACCTCGTGCTGATGCTGCTGCTGTTCTACAGCCTGCAGATCTGGCTGAACATGGCGACCGACGCGCTCGGCTGGGACCAGATCGACATCGACCCGTTCCTCGCCGGCGTGCTCGTGCTCGGCTTCATCTACGGCGCGTATTTCACCGAGACGTTCCGCGGCGCGTTCCTGTCGGTGCCGCGCGGCCAGCTCGAAGCCGGCAGCGCGTACGGGATGACGAACTGGCAGGTGTTCACGCGGGTCATGTTCCCGCAGATGATGCGCTTCGCGCTGCCGGGGATCGGCAACAACTGGCAGGTGCTCGTGAAGTCGACCGCGCTCGTGTCGATCATTGGCCTGGCCGACGTCGTGAAGGCGTCGCAGGACGCCGGCAAGGGCACGCTGCGGTTCTTCTTCTTCACGCTGATCGCGGGGGCCGTCTACCTCGCGATCACGACGATCTCGAACTTCGTGCTGATGTGGCTCGAAAAGCGCTACTCGACCGGCGTCCGCAAGGCTGACCTATGATCGACCTCATCCAAGAATACTGGCGCAACTATCTCTTCACCGACGGCTACCGCATCACCGGTGTCGCGATCACGCTGTGGCTGCTGGTCGTGTCGATCGGCCTCGGCTTCTGCCTGTCGGTGCCGCTCGCGGTCGCGCGCGTGTCGAAGAAGAAGTGGCTGTCGGGCGCCGTGTGGCTCTATACGTACGTGTTCCGCGGCACGCCGCTCTACGTGCAGCTGCTGCTCTGCTACACGGGCCTCTACAGCCTGCAGGTCGTGCGCGGCACGCCGATGCTCGACGCGTTCTTCCGCGACGGGATGCACTGCACGCTGCTCGCGTTCACGCTGAACACCTGCGCGTACACCACCGAGATCTTCGCAGGCGCGATCAAGGCGACCTCCTACGGCGAGATCGAAGCCGCGCGCGCGTACGGGATGTCCTCCTTCACGATGTACCGCCGCGTGATCCTGCCGTCGGCGCTGCGCCGCGCGCTGCCGCTGTACAGCAACGAAGTGATCCTGATGCTGCACGCGACCACCGTCGCGTTCACGGCGACCGTGCCGGACATCCTGAAGATCGCCCGCGACGTGAACTCGGCGACCTACATGTCGTTCCATGCGTTCGGCATTGCCGCCCTGCTCTATCTCGTGATCTCGTTCACGCTCGTCTGGCTGTTCCGCCAGGCCGAGCGCCGCTGGCTCGCGTATCTGCGCCCGCAAGGCAAGTAAGTTTTCGCAGGACTATTGATGAATTCCCAGACTCAGAAGCTTTTCGTCGACGATCTGCACAAGCGGTACGGCGACAACGAGGTGCTCAAGGGCGTGTCGCTGAAGGCGAACTCGGGCGACGTGATCAGCGTGATCGGCTCGTCGGGTTCCGGCAAGAGCACGATGCTCCGCTGCATCAACTTCCTCGAGCAGCCGAATGCGGGCCGCATCGTCGTCGACGGCGAGGAAGTGCGCACCACGAAGGACAAGACCGGCGCGCTGCGCGCGGCCGATCCGAAGCAGCTGCAGCGCGTGCGCACCAAGCTGTCGATGGTGTTCCAGCACTTCAACCTCTGGTCGCACATGAACGTGATCGAGAACGTGATGGAAGCGCCCGTGAACGTGCTCGGCATCCCGAAGAAGGAAGCCGAGGAACGTGCGCGCACGTATCTCGAGAAAGTCGGCCTCGCGCCGCGCGTCGAGAAGCAGTATCCGTCGCACCTGTCGGGCGGCCAGCAGCAACGCGTGGCCATTGCACGCGCGCTGGCGATGCATCCGGACGTGATGCTGTTCGACGAGCCGACTTCCGCGCTCGACCCGGAGCTGGTGGGCGAAGTGCTGAAGGTGATGCAGAAGCTGGCCGAGGAAGGCCGCACGATGATCGTCGTCACGCACGAGATGGGCTTTGCCCGCAACGTGTCGAACCACGTGATGTTCCTGCACCAGGGCCGCGTCGAGGAAGAAGGCGTGCCGTCCGAGGTGTTCGCGAACCCGAAGAGCGAGCGCCTGCGCGGGTTCCTGTCGGGCAGCCTCAAGTAACATCGCATGCAGCACGCCACGCGTCGCGACGCGTGAACGGGCGCCCCGCGGTTCGCCGCGCGGCGCCCGTTTTGCATTGACGCGGCGTTATGCGGCGTCGACCGGTGCGGCGTCGGCGAACGCGTGCAACTCGTCGCCCGCGAGCCGGTAACGCACCCATTCGCTCTGCGGCGCCGCACCGACGCTCTCGTAGAAGCGGATCGCCGGCTCGTTCCAGTCCAGCACGCTCCACTCGAAACGCCCGCAGCCCGACTCCACCGCGATCCGCGCGAGCGCCTTCAAGAGCCGCAGCCCGGCGCCCGCGCCGCGAAAACGCGGCGATACATACAGATCCTCGAGATACAGCCCCTGCCGGGCGAGCCACGTCGAATACGAGAAGAAGTACACGGCGAAGCCGGCCGGCTCGCCGTCGACCTCGCAGATCAGCGCGCGCGCCGGCGAGCCTTCGCCGAACAGGCTGCGCTCGAGCGACGCGGGCGTCGCGATCACTTCGTGTTCCGCCTTCTCGTAGATGGCCAGCTCGGTAATGAAACGCAGGATCTGCGGCACGTCGGCGACGGTGGCGGAACGGATGTCGATTTGCACGATTTGAGCCCTCCTACGGCCCGGACTTGAAACGGAAAGCGGCGCCGCGCACCCGCGCTGGCGCCAATCAGATCGTCATGCTACGTTCATGCTGCTCCTGCAGGAAGTGCAGTTTCTTCATCCAGACATGAACATGATGCATCCCGATCTGCGCCGCCTCGACCTGAACCTGCTGCTCGTGTTCGACGCGCTGTACCGCCACCGGTCCGTCGCCGCGGCCGCGCACGAGCTCGCGTTGAGCCCGTCCGCCCTGAGCCACGCACTCGCGCGGCTGCGCGACGCGATCGGCGATGCGCTGTTCGTGCGCCTCGGCAACGAGATGCAGCCGACCGTGCGCGCCGACGACATCGCCACCTGGGCCGGCGACGCGCTCGATGCGATGTCGAAGGGGCTCGCCCGCGCGCGCCGCTTCGATCCCGAGCAAAGCGACCGCACGTTCGTGTTCGCGGCGACCGACTACACGGCGTTCGCGGTGCTGCCGGCATTTCTCGCGCGTATCCAGCATGTCGCGCCACAGTTGCGGATCCGCGTCGTGCATTCCGATCGGAAGATCTCGGTCGACGAACTCGCGGCCGGCCGCATCGATTTCGCGCTCGGCTATCACGAGGAATCGGCGGCCGACGCGCCGGGCATCGAGGACTTCGACTGGTTCTCCGACGACTACGTCGTGATCGCGAGCGCCACGCATCCGGACATCCACCGGCGGCTGACGCTCGACCAGTACCTGGCGGCGCGCCACGTGGTCGTCACGCCGTGGAACGAGTCGCGCGGCGTCGTCGACCACGTGCTCGACCGGCTCGGCCTCGCGCGGCAGGTCGCCGTGCAGTTGCCGAGCGTGCTGGCCGCGCCGTTCGTGATCGCCGAATCTGCACTCCTGATGACCCTGCCGAACCGCGCCGCGCAGGCGCTGCGGCACGCGACGCCGATTCGCATCTTTCCCGCGCCGTTCGAGATCCCCCGCTACACCGTGAAGGTCTACTCGCACGCGAAGCATGCGCGCACCGATGCGCATCGCTGGATCCGCGCGCAGTTGCTCGACGCGAAGCCGGCCACCGCCTGACCGGCACACGTTGGCACACCGCGCTGCGCGTTGCCGGGTAGGCGCTACAGGCAGCTGCCGGCGACGTCCGGCAGCCGCCCAGACATTACGAAATACTTACCAATTCTCGCATTTGGCGCTTACGCCCGCACGCCACGCAACGTCAATAGTGGCAATCCTTGACCCCTGTTTGCGAAATTCGTGTCTCCCTTGCGGGACAAGGGTTTTCCGTTAATTGCAAACCCTTGCCCCACCTGTTGCGCACCGTGTTGCATGGCAATTTGACGACAGGTGTTAGTCAAACAACGATTTCCATCGCCACAAAATTGTATTTTTGCTAAATTAGTAACCAAAGTAGCAAAACGAAGTTCGTGAAATGTAGTTTAGCTTCACGACACTACAAGGAGACCCCGCAGGCCGACCCGGCTGCGCGGGACCGCTCAACGGTTTTCCGTCCGCTTGCCCGCGTGCTGCGCTTACCGGCCCTGCACGAGGTCTCCCTGGTTATCCCGCTTTTGCCCGGCGCTCGCGCTCCGGGCATCTCGTGCAGTCTGGGTTGACTTTTTGACAGGGTATGGAGGAGATGATGAAGAAAGCTTTGGTCGCGGCCGCGCTGATGGCTGCTGGGGTGGTGACGGCGCACGCGCAGAGCAGCGTCACGCTGTATGGCCGCCTGGATGCGGGCATCGAGTACATGAACGGCCTGCAAAACGGCCACCAAGTGCGCGCGGAAAGCGGCGACTGGGGCACGAGCCTCTGGGGCTTGAAGGGCACCGAGGACATCGGCGGCGGCAACAAGGTCCTGTTCCACCTCGAAGGCGCGTTCAACACGATGACGGGCGGCTTCAGCGGCTCGATCTGGGATCGTTATGCGACGGTCGGCATCTCCAACGACCGCTACGGTACGCTGCTGTTGGGTCGCGAGCTCGCGATCGCCAACGGCGTGTGGGACTTCGACCCGTTCGGCCAGTCGGCCTGGTCGACGGCATCGCTGGTGCGCGGCCGCAACTGGAACAAGACCAGCAACAACGTGTCGTACCAGTCGCCGCAGTTCTACGGCCTCGACTTCTACGGCCAGTTCTCGTTCTCGAACTCGACCAGCTTCAACGGCAACACGACGGCCGGCCAACCGGGCCGTGCAGCCGGCGCACAGGTCACCTATACGAATTCGCTGTTCCAGTTGCGCGGCATCTACGACGAAACGCGCGACAGCAACGGCCGCTTCTCGGACGTGTTCAACTACTCGCGTGAATACTTCGCGGGCGTGAACGTGTTCCTCGGCCAGTTCAAGGTGCAAGCGGCCTACCAGGCATCGCGCGCGGACGGTAGCGGCGGCCCGGCAGTGAACGCCGGCGTGACGGGCACCCAGCAGGTCTGGGGCGGCGTGACGTGGCAGGCAACGCCGGCAGCGGCGCTGATCGCGGCCGTGTATCACGTGAACGCGAACCACGGCGGCGGCAACGCGAACATCTACACGGTCGGCGGCTCGTACAACATCTCGAAGCGCACGCTGTTCGACCTGCAGGTCGCGACGGTGCGCAACAGCAAGAACGCCAACTTCGGCCTGAACGCGAACGGCGCCGGTACGGCCGTGTCGACGGGCAACCCGAATCCGGGCGGCAGCCAGACCGGCGTCTACGCGGGTATCCAGCACCTGTTCTGATCAGGCGCCGTTCTCAAAGAATCGATTCAACGACGTTTTCCACGCTGCTGCGAGAGGCGCGTATCGGTGCGGTACCCAACCGGGTATCGCACCGTTTTTTATTGGTGGCCCTAGGGCCCATCGACGAATACGGCGCTCAGACGGCCGCTTCGTTCTCTTCGCCGGTGCGGATGCGGATCACGCGCTCGACGTCCGACACGAAGATCTTGCCGTCACCGATCTTGCCGGTGCGCGCCGCGCCGATCACCGCGTCGATCACCTGGTCGACCTGCGCTTCCGCGACGACCACCTCGATCTTCATCTTCGGCAGGAAGTCGACGACGTATTCGGCGCCACGATACAGCTCGGTATGGCCCTTCTGGCGGCCGAAGCCCTTCACTTCCGTCACGGTCAGGCCCGTGAGACCCACTTCGGCGAGCGCTTCGCGGACTTCGTCCAGCTTGAACGGCTTGATGATGGCAGTGATGCGTTTCATGGTGGTTGTCCCCCAATGCTCGTTTGGATGAAAAATCGCGACCCCGATTGTAAGCCTGCGAGCCGCATGCGGCCCAGCACGGCTCAATCGAGACGTTCGGTAAAACGTGACGTGATCGGGTAGCGCCAGTCGCGCCCGAAAGCGCGATGCGTGACGCGAATGCCGATCGGCGCCTGGCGGCGCTTGTATTCGTTGATCTTGATGAGCCGCGTCACGCGTTCGACGTCGGCCTGCGCATAACCGGCCGCGACGATCTCGGCGAGCGGCCGGTCCTCTTCCATGTACATCCGCATGATCGCGTCGAGCACGTCGTACGGCGGCAGGCTGTCCTGGTCGGTCTGGTTCTCGCGCAGCTCGGCCGACGGCGCGCGGGTCAGGATCCGCTCGGGAATCACGTCGCACAGCGGGTAGTCGGCCGTTTCGTTGCGATAGCGGCAAAGCCGGTACACGAGCGTCTTCGCGAGATCCTTGATCACCGCGAACCCGCCGGCCATGTCGCCGTACAGCGTGCAGTAGCCGACCGCCATCTCGCTCTTGTTGCCGGTCGTCAGCACGATCGAGCCGAACTTGTTCGACAGCGCCATCAGCAACGTGCCGCGGATGCGCGCCTGGATGTTCTCCTCCGTCGCGTCTTCCGCGCGGCCCGCGAACTCGCCCGCGAGCGATGCGCGGAAGGCATCGAACATCGGTGCGATCGCGATCTCGTCGTAGCGCACGCCGACGCGCCGCGCCATTTCCGCCGCGTCGGTGGTCGAGATGTCGGCCGTGAAGCGCGACGGCATCATCACCGCGCGCACGCGCTCGGGCCCGAGCGCATCGCATGCGACGGCCAGCACCAGCGCCGAATCGACGCCGCCCGACAGCCCGATCAGCACGCCCGGAAAGCCGTTCTTGCCGATGTAGTCGCGCACGCCCGTCACGAGCGCGCGGTACACCTGCGCGTCCGTCGACAGCTCGGGCGCGATCGCACCCGGCAGCGGCCGCGCGCCGTCGAATTCGACGATCGCGTGCCCTTCGTCGAACTGCGGCATCTTCGCGACGAGCGCGCCCTGCGCGTCGAGCACGAACGAGCCGCCGTCGAATACGAGCTCGTCCTGGCCGCCGACGAGGTTCACGTACACCATCGGCAGCGCGGTTTCGCGAATCCGCGCGCGCAGGATGTCGATGCGCACCGCGTCCTTGTTCATGTGGTACGGCGAGCCGTTCGGGATCAGCAGCACCTGCGCGCCGGCCGCCTTCGCGATCTGCGCGGCCGATGCGTGCCACGCGTCCTCGCAGATGATCACGCCGTATTTCACGCCGTTCAGCTCGAACACGAGCGGCTCGGCGTCCGTCGCAAAATAGCGCTTCTCGTCGAAGACCTCGGCGTTGGGGAGATCCTGCTTGCGGTAGGTGCCGACGATCTTGCCACCGACGATCAGCGATACCGCGTTGTAGGTATCGACGGGCGGTACGCCGCGCTCGATCGGGCGGTTTGCATTACCATCGACGGCTGACGCGTGCGCGCCGTCGCCCGCGCCGCGCAGCGGATGGCCGACCAGCACCGCGAGCCCGTCGAACGCCTTCAGCGCATCGGCGAGCGCGTCGAGTGCCGAGGCCGCCGCCGCATAGAACGCGGGCCGCAGCAGCAGGTCTTCCGGCGGATAGCCGGACAGCGCGAGTTCGGGTGCGACCATCAGCTGCGCACCATCGTTGTGCGCGGCGCGCGCGGCCGCGACGATCCGCGCGACGTTGCCGGCGAAATCGCCGACGGTGACGTTGATCTGGGCGAGAGCGAGTCGGGTCTTCATGGCGGGATCGGCGCAGCCTGGCGGCGCGCCCTGAACGGCTGACGAAATCGTCCCGGTGCGGGCCGCGCAGGCCGTCGCATCCGGTGACACAGAACAGTACGGATTCACGCTTGAAACACGAACGCATCGATTATCGCACGGGCATCCTGTCGTCCCCCGCGGAGGTGCCGGCCGACGAATGGAACGCGCTGCTCGCCCGCGACGCGCAGCCGACGCCCTTCCTGCGCCACGAATTCCTCGACGCACTGCACATCGCGCGCTGCGCGGTCGACGATACCGGCTGGTCGCCGCACTTCGTCACGCTGACCGACGAGCGCACCGGCCGCCTCGCGGCTGCCGCACCCGTCTACGCAAAGCAGCATTCGTACGGCGAATACGTGTTCGACTGGGCCTGGGCTGACGCGTACCAGCGCAACGACCTGCCCTACTACCCGAAGCTGCTGTGCGCGGTGCCGTTCACGCCGGTGCAGGGCACGCGCCTGCTCGCGGCCGACGACGACGCGCGCCGCCGGCTCGCGGCCACGCTGCTCGCGTTCGCCGAGCAGAGCGACGTGTCGTCGCTGCACGTGCTGTTCCCGACCGGCGACGAAGCGGCGCTGCTCGAATCGATGGGGATGATGCTGCGTGAAGGCGTGCAGTTCCACTGGATCAACGACGGCTACCGTCACTTCGACGATTTCCTCGGCACGCTCGAGCAGAAGAAGCGCAAGAACATCCGCGCGGAGCGGCGCAAGGTGCACGACGCGGGCGTGACGTTCCGCCGGCTGACCGGCGACCAGATCACCGACGCCCACTGGCGCTTCTTCTCGCGCTGCTACCGGCAGACCTATCGCGAACACTATTCGAGCCCGTACCTGAACCTCGATTTCTTCCGCACGATCGGCGCGACGATGCCCGAGAACCTACTGCTCGTGATCGCGGAAGCCGGCGGCCAGCCGATCGCGAGTGCGCTCGCCGTCTACCGGCGCGGCGAACACGGCGGCGGCACGCTGTACGGCCGCTACTGGGGTGCGGTCGAACAGGTGCCGTGCCTGCATTTCGAAACGGCCTATTACCAGTTGCTCGAATTCTGCATCGAGGCCGGGCTCGACACGTTCGAAGGCGGCGCGCAGGGCGAACACAAGCTCGCGCGCGGCTTCCTGCCGACCGTCACGCACTCCGCGCACTGGCTCGCGCACCCGGCATTCTCGGACGCCGTCGCGCGCTTTCTCGAACGCGAGACCGACCATATCCACGCGTACGTCGACGAATTGCGCGAACACGATCCGTTCCGGCGCGGCACCGCGTAGCATCATCACGCCCACCGGCTTGCGGCGAGACCACGATCGGCCTCGCCGCAAGCCATACGGCCGCGTCAGGGTCAGTGCGCAGCGAGCGTCACCGTCTGCGACAACGCCTGCGGATCGCGCGACGAAGCGGCCACCGACAGCCCGTAGCTGCCCGCCGCGATCCGCCACGCATGCACATTCGCATCCCAGACCGCGAAGCGCTGCGCCGGCACCGCGACGCTGACGGTACGCGCCTCGCCCGGCTGCAGCGCAACCTTGGTCCAGCCGACGAGCCGCTTCGGCGGCTCGCCGAGCGACGCAGGCAGCGCCGCGTAGATCTGCACCGTCTGCGCCCCGGCCCGCGCGCCCGTATTCTTCACCGTCACGCCGACCGTCACGTTGCCCGCTGCATCGGCCTGCGCGGACATCGCCGACAAACCATACGTCGTGTACGACAGCCCGTAGCCGAACGGGAACAACGGCTCGATCGCCTTCGCGTCGAACCAGCGATAGCCGTACGCGAGCCCTTCCGCATAGACGGTCTGCGTGCGCGCCGGATCGATCGCCGGCTGCGGCAGGTCGGCCTCCTGCTTCGGGAACGTCAGCGGCAGCCGGCCCGACGGGTTTGCATCGCCGAACAACAGGTCGGCGATCGCCTGACCGCCCTGCGCGCCCGGATACCACGCTTCGAGCACACCATGCACGTTCGCGAGCCACGGCATCAGCACGGGGCTGCCGTTCTCGAGCACGACGATCACGCGCTTCGCCTTCGCCGCGACGGCCGCGATGAGCGCGTTCTGGTCGTACCGCTGGTTGTACGGATCGGCCTTCGCATCAGGCAGCGACAGGCTCGCGAGGTCGAGCCCTTCCGTCTGCCACTGCGTCGCGAACACGATCGCGACATCGGCCTGCGCGGCCGCGCTCGCCGCGGCATTCGCGTCGGTCCCGTCGAGATAGCTGACCGACGCGTTCGGCGCCTTCGCGCGAATCGCCGCAAGCGGCGCGGACTTGTACCAGGTCGCACAGCCGCCGAACAGCATGTCGGCCGGTTGCTGGCAGGTCGTCACCGCATTGCCGTCGATCGCCGGCACCGCGCCCGAGCCGCCGCCCGACAGCACGCCCGCGTCCGCATGCCCGCCGATCACGACGACCGACTTCAGCGCGCCGGCCACCAGCGGCAGCACCGGCTGCGCATCGCCCGGCACGGCCGCGTTCTTCAGCAGTACCGCGGATTGCCGCGCGATCGCGAGCGCATCGGCGTTGCCGGCCGCTTCGTCGATCGCGCCGCCCGGTTTCGGCGGCGCGTCCATCACGCCGATGCGGATCAGCGTGCGCAGCTTGCGCTGCACCATGTCGTTCAGCCGCGCGGCCGACACGCTGCCCGCCTGCAGCGCGGCACGCAGCTTCGTGTTGAAGAACGAGCCGAGCGGCGCGTTGTTGTCGTCCGCCGCGCCCGGCTCCTCCTCGTCGAGCCCCGCCTGCACGGCCGCGACCGTCGAATGCGTCGCACCCCAGTCCGACTGCACGACGCCCTTGAAGCCCCATTCGTTCTTCAGCACCGTGGTCAGCAGATACGGGTTCTCGCACGCATACACGCCGTTCAGCTTGTTGTACGAGCACATCACGTTGCCCGGCTGGCCGTCCTTCACGCCGATCTCGAACGCGAGCAGTTCGGCCTCGCGCATGGTTCGCTCGTCGACGACCGAATCGATCGTCATCCGGTTGGTTTCCTGGTCGTTGAACGCGAAATGCTTGATCGTCGCGATCACCTTCTGCGCCTGTGTCGCCTGCGTGCGCGCGGCGCTCAGCGTGCCTGCCAGCACCGGATCCTCGCCCATGTATTCGAACGTGCGGCCGTTGCGCGGCTCGCGCGCGAGATTCACGCCGCCGCCGAGCCCTTCCGCGAAGCCGAGCGCGCGCAACTCGAGCGCGATGCGCGTGCCGTAGGTGCCGGCCAGCGCCGGGTCCCACGTCGCCGCGAGCGCGACCGGCGAGGGCAGCGCGGTCACGCGCGCGTTCTTCACGTTCACGCCGCCTGCCGAATCGGCACTGCTGACGGCCGGAATGCCGAGCCGCGGCACGCCCGGGATGTAGCTCGCGCCGTTCAGCGCGTCGGCCGGAAACGGGCCGCCCATGTCGAGCGCGGGCATGCCCGTGCCGTGTACGAGCTGCAGCTTCTCGTCGGTCGTCAGTTGCGCGACGAGCGCGGCTGCACGCTGGTCGGCTGCGGCATCGGGGTCGGCCGGGCCTGCGTGAATGTCGTCGCCGCCGCACGACGCGAGCAGCACCGTGAGCGTGCACGCGGACGCAATCGTCGAACACCGGAACAGCGAAGTTTTCATTGATCCTCCTGAATCGATCTGTTGTACTTGTCGCCACACTCCAGCGTCCGAGTCTAAAAATCGACCGGTCACCATGCTTGACCGGCAGGAGCATGCGTTGACCTCTCGCAGCGGGGACAAACCCGAACGGCATGACGACAGGGAGACAGACATGGAGTTGCGACAGAAATCGGTATCCGTCCGGATCTACCGCTGGCTGTGCGAAGACGCGCGCGCGAACGGCATCGATCTCGCGCCGCTTTATGAGACGCTCGGCATCGGCCCGGCCGAGCTGGCGGACGACACGCGACGCGTCGCGGGCGACCGGCACGTTGCCGCGATGCAGCTGACGAGCGAATGGCCGCTGTCGTGGCATCGCCCGCCGCCTCAGGCCGTGCCGTGGCTCGTGCCGTTCCCGGAACTCGCGGGCGTCACGTGCAACGCGGCGACGCTGCGCGACGCGCTGCACGGCTACCTGCACTATCGCGAGCTGATCGGCAACGTCGACTGGGTCTTCGCGCACGAGAACGGCGACGCGATCGCACTCGAATACGTGAACGAAGGAGACGGCCGGCACGACGGCAGCGCATTCGCCAACCTCGCGATCCTTGCGGCGCTCGCGCGCCTGTACGATCCGCACGTGCGCATCGACGACGCCGCATTCGCCGGCCGCGCGTTCGCGCCCGCCGCCGCGTTGCGCGACATGCTCGGCGCGCCGGTGTCGTTCGACGCCGCGCACAACCGCCTCGTGCTGCGCTCCACGCGCTTCGACACGCCGTTCGAGCGCTACAACGCGCCGCTCGCCGGCATCCAGCGTCACGCGGCCGACACCGCACGCGAGCGCGTGCGCGCCCGCTCGACATTCGGGTCGTCGGTCGAGCAATGTGTGCGCGACTGGCTGCGCACGTCCGACGAAGTCGACGTGCCGGCCGACACGCTGATGGAGCACGTGTGCACGCGCTTCGCGATGTCGCGCTGGACGCTGCGCCGGCGGCTGCATCGCGAAGCGGTCGGGTTTCATGCGCTCGTCGCACAGGCACGGCTCGGCGAAGCGCGCGACCTGCTGCTGAACACGCAACTGCCGATCGGCGAGATCGGCGTGCGGGTCGGCTTCCGCTCGACGAGCGCGTTCACGCGCTTCTTCACGCGCGAACTCGGCGCGGCGCCGAGCCGCTTCCGTGACGGACACGGCGATCGGTGGCGTTGACGGGTGCTTTTTCTGAGACACTGGCGGCTTCGCATCCCGCCGCCCTGCCATGTCCTGGTTTCTGTATCTGATCGAATGCGCCGACGACAGCGTCTACACGGGCATCACGACCGACGTTGCCGCGCGCTTCGACGAGCACGCATCCGGCAAGGGCGCGCGCTACACGCGCTCGCGCAAGCCGCGTGCGGTGCTCGCGTCGTTTCCGCTGCCCGACCGGTCGAGCGCGTCGCGCGCCGAATACTGGGTGAAGCGGCTCACGGCTGCGCAGAAGCGGGAACTGGCCGCCGGGGTGCGAACGCTGGAGTCGGTGCTGCCTGCCGTGGTGGCCGTCGATACGAGTGGCGATGCGGCCGGGTTGAAGAAGGTCGGTGCGCGCGAGCGGAAGAAGGCGAAGGCGGAGAACGTCGAGCGCGCGGCGAAGACGGTTGAGACGGCGAAGACGGACAAAGGCACCAGGAAGGCCGGAAAGGCAGGGAAAGCCGAGAAGGTCGACAAGTCCGGAAAAGCTGCCAAGCCGCCCAAGGCAACAAAAGCCACACCGGTTGCGAAGCGCACGAAGCCGGACAGCGATGCGGTCGCAAGAAAGACTGCATCGCGCGACACCCCGGTAAAAAAGGACAAGCCGGCCGTGCCCGCTTCGTCGAAAGGAAAAACATCGGCAGCCAGCGGCAAACCCGCCACGAACGGACGCGAAGGCGCCTCGCCCGCACCGGCCCGCCGCCGCCCGTCTGCCTCGAAAGCAACCAAAGCCGCCGAGGCCATTGCGGCCTCCGTTGCCCCTCGCCGCGCGAAGCGCACGAAGGACGCGCCGTCCACCGCCACGTCGCCAGCGTCCGTGCCCACCGCCGCGCGCAAACACCCGCCGCGCACAAAACAAAACCGCGCGGCCTCCTGAGGAGACACGCGCGGTTTGCGTTTCGCACGAACCGGCCGTCGGCCGGTACGCCGCTTACTTCTTGTAGTTTGCTGCGCCGTCGGTGATTTCTTTGTGCGCGGCTTCGATGCCGGCCCAGCCTTCGACCTTCACCCACTTGCCCTTCTCGAGCGCCTTGTATTGCTCGAAGAAGTGCTTGATCTGGTCCTTCAGGTACTCGGGCACGTCGTCGATCGACTTCAGGTTTGCCGTCATCGGGCAGACCTTGTCGTGCGGCACCGCGACCAGCTTCGCATCCACGCCCGACTCGTCGGTCATCTGCAGCATGCCGAGCACGCGCGAACGCACGATCGAGCCGGCCAGCAGCGGGAACGGCGTGATCACCAGCACGTCGACCGGATCGCCGTCGCCCGACAGCGTCTGCGGGATGTAGCCGTAGTTCACCGGATAGCGCATGCCCGTACCGATGAAGCGGTCGACGACGAGAAGGCCCAGTTCCTTGTCCGCCTCGTACTTCACCGGATCGCTTTGCGCCGGAATCTCGATGATCACGTTGAAATCTTGCGGCAGGTCCTTGCCGGCCGGAACATGATTGAAGCTCATGAGCACTCTCTGTAGGTCGATGGGAATTCGGGACAGGGCGCCGCGGCCGATGCATCGCCGCAGGCGTCCCGCAAAGGAATGCGCCATTATAGCCAATCGACCGGTGGCGTCCGGATGACGATCGGCCGATAATCGTTCCGGATGCCCGGCCGTCGAACCACTGGCCGCGTTATATGGAATCGGCGTCGGCGCCGATGCGCCGTCGCCGGGCGATCGTGAAGCATGGGGCTTGAGTACGTGCTGAAGCGCTGACTCGGAGCGACCGCGAAGCATGGGACCTGAGTAAGTGCTGAAGCGCTAACTTGAGTCGACCGCAAAGCATGGGACCTGAGTAAACGCTGAAGCGCCAACTCGGGGCGACCGCGAAGCATGGGGCCCGCGTAAGCGCTGAAGCGCCAACTCGGGGCGACCGCGAAGCATGGGGCCCGCGTAAGCGCCGAAGCGCTAACTCGGGTCGACCGCAAAGCATGGGGCCTGAGTAAACGCTGAAGCGCTAACTCGGGTCGACAGGAGCTGGCATGGAAGAGGCGAAGCACTTCATCGCGGGCGAATGGACGTTGCCCGCACAACTGGAAACCATCGCGGTCGTCGATCCATCCGACGGCCAGCCATTCGCAGCGATCGCCCGCGGCACCGCGCCCGACATCGAGCGTGCGGTCGCCGCAGCCCGCGACGCATTCGCGGGCCCGTGGGGCGCCGCCAGCGCCGCCGAGCGCGGCCGCGTGCTGATGCGACTGTCGGCGCGCGTGGCTAATTCCCTCGAGGAACTCGCCGCGATCGAGGCGCGCGACACCGGCAAGCCGCTGAAACAGGCCCGCGCCGACGCAGCCGCGCTCGCGCGCTACTTCGAGTTCTACGCGGGCGCCGCCGACAAGCTGCACGGCGAAACCCTCCCCTATCAAGCGGGCTATACCGTGCTGACGGTGCGCGAGCCGCACGGCGTCACGGGCCACATCGTGCCGTGGAACTACCCGATGCAGATCTTCGGGCGCAGCGTCGGCGCCGCGCTCGCGGCCGGCAACGCCTGCGTCGTCAAGCCGGCCGAGGATGCGTGCCTGTCGTTGCTGCGCGTCGCCGAGCTGGCCGCCGAGGCCGGACTGCCGGCCGGCGCGCTCAACATCGTCACCGGCTACGGCCATGAAGCGGGCGCCGCGCTCGCTCGTCATCCCGGCATCGACCACATCTCGTTCACGGGTTCGCCGGCCACCGGCAAGCTGGTCACGCAGATGGCGGCCGAGAACCACGTGCCCGTCACGCTCGAACTCGGCGGCAAGTCGCCGCAGATCGTGTTCGCCGATGCCGATCTCGAAGCGGCGCTGCCCGTGCTCGTGTCGGCGATCGTGCAGAACGGCGGGCAGACCTGCTCGGCCGGCAGCCGCGTGCTGATCGAGCGCGCGGTGTACGAGCCGCTTATCGAGCGGCTCGCCACCGCGTTCAACGGGCTGCGCGTCGGCCCGAGCCGCGCCGATCTCGACTGCGGCCCGCTGATCAACGCGAAGCAGCAGCAGCGCGTGTGGGATTTCCTGTCCGACGCGCAGCACGACGGCATTCCGATGGCCGCGCATGGGCAGGTCGTCGCCGACGCGCCCGAAAGCGGCTTCTACCAGGCGCCCGCGCTGTTGCGCGACGTGCCGCCGTCACACCGGCTCGCGCAGGAGGAAGTGTTCGGCCCCGTGCTCGCCGCGATGCGTTTCGTCGACGAAGACGAAGCCGTCGCGCTCGCGAACGGCACGCCGTACGGCCTCGTCGCGGGCATCTGGACGCGCGACGGCGCGCGCCAGATGCGTCTTGCGCGACGCCTGCGCGCAGGCCAGGTGTTCATCAACAACTATGGCGCGGGCGGCGGCGTCGAGCTGCCGTTCGGCGGCGTGGGCCACTCGGGGCATGGCCGCGAGAAAGGCTTCGAGGCACTGTACGGCTTCACCGCGCTGAAAACGATCGCGATCCGGCACGGCTGAACGCGCGGAAAACGGCAAGCGGCACGCGGCCGGCAGCGCCCGGCCGCATGCCGAAGCACGACGACACTCATATCCAGCAGAGGAGACACATCATGCGGTTGAGCGGCAAGACGGCCATCGTCACGGGCGGCGGCTCGGGGTTCGGCGAAGGCATCGCGAAGACGTATGCGCGCGAAGGCGCGAACGTCGTCGTCAACGACCTGAACGGCGCGGCAGCCGAGCGCGTCGCGAGCGAGATCGCGCTCGCGGGCGGCAAGGCGATCGCGGTGGCCGGCGACGTATCGAAAGAGGACGACTGGCATGCGCTGCTGCAGGCCGCGCTCGACGATTTCCATACGGTGCAGATCGTCGTGAACAACGCGGGCACCACGCACCGCAACAAGCCGGTGCTCGACGTGACGGAAGCCGAATTCGACCGCGTGTACGCGGTCAACATGAAGAGCCTGTTCTGGTGCGTGCAAACCTTCGTGCCGTACTTCCGCGAACAGGGCGGCGGCGTGTTCGTGAACGTCGCATCGACGGCCGGCGTGCGGCCGCGGCCGGGCCTCGTCTGGTACAACAGCACGAAAGGCGCGATGATCACCGCGAGCAAGTCGCTCGCGGCCGAACTCGGCGCCGACCGCATCCGCGTGAACTGCATCAACCCCGTGCTCGGCGAGACGGCGTTGATGACCGAATTCATGGGCTGCGAGGATACCCCCGAGAACCGCAGCCGCTTCCTCGCGACGATCCCGCTCGGCCGCTTCTCGACGCCGCAGGACATCGCGAACGCGGCGCTTTACCTCGCATCCGACGAAGCTGAATTCATCACGGGCGTCTGCCTCGAAGTCGACGGCGGGCGCTGCATCTAGCCGCACCGTGCTGTTCGCGCGCCGTGCCGGGTTTCACCGGCCGGCTCGACATCCACGCATTGCTTCGCACGAAACCGGGCCTGGCGCCGATACGCCTGCCCCGGTCAATTACAAGGACAGGAGACAACATGGCAATATCGACGCAGTCGCTGCCGGGTTCGTCCGGCGCATTCGAGGAAGCAACCTACCGCAAGGTGTCGTGGCGGCTCGTGCCGCTCCTGCTGCTGTGCTACGTGGTCGCGTATCTCGACCGCGTGAACGTCGGCTTCGCGAAGCTGCAGATGGCGAGCGACCTGAACCTGAGCGACACCGTCTACGGGCTCGGCGCCGGGATCTTCTTCTTCGGCTATTTCCTGTTCGAAGTGCCGAGCAACATCATCCTGCACAAGGTCGGCGCGCGCGTGTGGATCGCGCGGATCATGGCGACGTGGGGCGTGATCTCGATCCTGACGATGTTCGTCACGACGCCCACGATGTTCTACGTGATGCGCTTCCTGCTCGGCGTCGCCGAAGCGGGCTTCTTCCCCGGCGTGATCCTCTATCTCACCTACTGGTATCCCGCGCACCGGCGCGGCCGGATGACGACATTCTTCATGACGGCCGTCGCACTGTCCGGCGTGATCGGCGGGCCGCTCTCGGGCTTCATCCTGAAGGCGTTCGACGGCATGAGCGGCTGGCACGGCTGGCAATGGCTGTTCCTGCTCGAGGGTATCCCGTCGGTGCTGGTCGGCGTGATCGTGTTCCTCAAGCTGGACGAGCGGATCGCGAAGGCGAACTGGCTGACCGACGACGAAAAGGCGCTGCTCACGCGCAACGTCGATGCGGAAGAAGCGACCAAGGAAGATCTGCCGCTCGGCGCCGTGATGTCGAGCCCGCGTGTGTGGCTGATGGCGCTGATCTACTTCTCGTTCGTGATGGGGCTCTACGGCGTCGGCTTCTGGCTGCCGACGATCATCAAGGCCACCGGTGTGACCGACACGTTCATGATCGGCCTGCTGTCGGCGATTCCGTATGCAGCGGCGGTGGTCGCGATGATCCTGATCGCACGCAGCGCAGACAAGCACCGCGAACGCCGCTGGCACGTCGCGATTCCGGCCGCAATCGGCGCGCTCGGGCTCGTGCTGTCGGTGATCTGGGCGCACCAGACCGCGCTCGCGATGCTCGGCCTCACGCTCGCGACGATCGGCATCCTGACGACGCTGCCGCTGTTCTGGAGCCTGCCGACCGCGTTCCTCGGCGGCACGGCAGCCGCAGCCGGCATCGCGATGATCAACTCGATCGGCAACCTCGCCGGCTTCCTCAGCCCGTACATGATGGGCTGGCTCAAGCAGGCAACCGGGGCCAACGATTCGGGCATGTACATGCTCGCCGGGTTCCTCGTGCTAGGCGGGCTGCTGGCGCTGTCGGTGCCGAAGCGGCTGGTCGACAAATGACGCAGGGCGCACGGGCGCCCGCCGGTTGATGACCGGCACCTGAAACGCCCCGCTGGCCGGAACCGATCCGGTCGGCGGGGCGTTTCTGCTTCCACGCACGCCGCCCGGACGATGCGGTTCGGTGACTCGCCAATGGTGATGCCCTTCTCTTAAAATACTCCCTATTGATCCATTTATCATGGAACAATAGGGAACATTTTGAGCGCCACTGGCCGATCATGTTCCATACCGTCGAAGAGTCCGCCGCACACCTGCGCCTCCACCCGAAGACCGTCCTGCGCTTCATCCGCGAGGGCAAGCTGCACGCCACGCGGGTCGGCCGTGCATACCGCATCCTCGACACCGACCTTGCCGCGTTCGCGCAAACGAAGCCGGCCGCGCCCGTGCCGCGTGCGGTGCGCGTCACCAGCATCGTCGACGTTCCGGACGCGTCGCAATCGCTGCACCAGTACCTGTCGCGATCGCTGCAAGCGATGGCGTCCGGCCGCACGTCGTACGTCGACCCGGTGCGAATCGACGTCACGTTCGATCCCGCCGCGAGCCTGGTCAAGATCATCGTCGCCGCGACGCCGGCCGACACGGCCGCGCTGATGTCGTCGGTCGACGCTTTGCTGCAGCAAAGCGGGACATGAGCGCGGTCTTCAGGTCGACCCGCCACGCCCGCGCGATTCGCGCGGCTTACGAGGCTGCGCTGTCGCACTGGCCGGCCGGGCATCGGCGCATCACGGTGCAGACGCGCCATGGCGCAACGCACGTGATCGCCTGCGGCCCCGAGCACGCGCCGCCGGTCGTGCTGATCCACGGCGCGCAGACGACAGCGGCAAGCTGGCAGCACTTCGCGGCCGAATGGTCGACGCACTTCCGGCTCTATGCGATCGACGTGATCGGTGAAGCAGGACCCAGCGCGCCGTCGCGACCATCGCTCGCGAGCGACGCGTACGCGCAATGGCTCGACGACGTGCTCGACGGCCTGGGCGTGTCGCGCGCCGCGTTCGTCGGCATCTCGTTGGGTGCGCGAACCGCGCTCGATTTCGCGTTGCGCCGGCCGGTGCGCGTCACGCGGCTTGCGCTGCTCTGCCCATCCGGCATCGGCAGGCA
The DNA here is from genome assembly GCF_030482905.1 of Burkholderia sp. AU45251. NCBI lineage: Bacteria > Pseudomonadati > Pseudomonadota > Betaproteobacteria > Burkholderiales > Burkholderiaceae > Burkholderia > Burkholderia sp. AU45251. The sequence continues at coordinate 40,476 of NZ_JAUJQH010000021.1, forward strand.
GAAGCCGTTTCTGTGGTGGGCGCTGCCGCTGTTGCTGTTCGGCGATGCGGGACGCGCGTGCGTACGACGGCGCGTGCTCGGCCGTCTGCCGCCCGCGTCGACGCCGGCCGAGCGCGACGCATTCTCGCTCATGCGCGCCGTGGATCGCGGCCTTCGGCCGCGCCTCGAAACGATCCCGGTGTTCGGCGACGGCGCGCTGCGCACGCTGTCCCCGCCGATGCTGGCGATCGTCGGCGGTCGCGACGTCATGCTCGATTCGCGCGATACGTGCGATCGCCTGATGCGTCTCGTGCCGCACGCGCAGGTCCGGTTTCTTCCGGATCAATACCACTTCATCCGCGGGCAGCGCGACACCGTGCTCGCATTTCTCATGTCGACGGAGCCAACCTGCATGCACCACCGAATCGTCCAGGCAGCCGGCCATCGCGTGCTGGTCCGAGATCCTGCCGCCAGTCTCGTCCAGCGCGAAAGCGATGCACTCGACCTCGTCGCGCTCGCGCACGAGCATGAAGCCGACTGGATCGCGCTCCCCGCCGACGCGCTGCACGACGATTTCTACCGGCTCGACAGCGGGCTGGCGGGCGCGGTACTGCAGAAACTCGTCAACTACGGCGTCCGGCTCGGTGTGGTCGGTGATATCGACCGCTGGCTTGCACGCAGCGAAGCGCTTCGCGCGCTCGTTCGCGAGTCCAATCGCGGCGCATCGGTGTGGTTCGTCGCGAACGAGGACGACCTGCTGCGCAAGCTCGGTGCATGACGTGTCGTCCAGGTCACCCTGGACGAAAAAAAGCCCCGAATGCCTTCCAGCATTCGGGGCTTTTTTGCGCGAGTGGCGCGAGCCGCCTGCAGCAGGCAGCCACATCGCCCGCATCAGACCACGGTAATCGCGAGCGCGCTTTCGCGATAATGCTTCGCAGCCTTGTCGGATTCACCGAGATGCTCGAACAGGCGTGCGAGCGCGCGATGCGCACGCACCTTCAGCGCCTCGTTGTCGGCCAGCTTCAGTGCCGATTCGAGGAACGACTGCGCCTTGCCCCACAGTTGCTGCTGCTGGCACAGGCGGCCGAGCGCGAACAGCAGATCGGCATCCTCCGGGTGATCCTTCTTCCACCCTTCCGCCTTCTGGATCAGCGGCAGCGCATCGGCGCCGGCCGTGTCCGGGTAACGGCGCAGCAGACGGGCATCCCAGTTGTGCGCAAGCGCGTCCTCGACGATGCGGCGCGCTTCGTTGCGACGTTCGAGCGGCACGAGCAGATCGGCCGCGAGATCGGCGAGACGCGGCGACTGGCGCTCGACCGGCGACAGCGACTGCCACACTTCGAGCAACGCGTCCGGGTCGTGCCGGCGTTCGCGCAGCAGGTTTTCCGCGGCCTGCTGGCGCAGCCGCACGGCCGCGGCCGGATGCAGCGCCTCGCGCTTCTCGAGCGCCTTCGCGAGCTTCAGCACCTCGGCCCAGTTCTTCAGCTGCTGCTGCGCACGCAGTGCGACCTGCTGCGCATGAATGCGCTTGCCGCCCGCCTGCAGGTCGGCCAGCGCGGCGAGCGCGCCGTCGGCGTCGCGCGCATCCGCGCGCATGTCGGCCGCGGCGAGCAACCGTGCATCCTGCCACTCAGGTGCGTCGACCTTCGACAGCCAGTCGTCGCGGCGCGTGTACTCGTGCATCCGGTGCGCGGCGGTGGCCGCGACGAGACTCGCCGCGCCCTGGTTCGCATCGACCGACAGCGCTTCACGCGCGGCCTTCTCGGCGCGCGAGAAGCGGCCTGCGTACAGGTTCGCGATCGCGTCGCGCAGCGATGCCTGCGCCTTCTCGTTGCGCGAACGCGCCCGATACGCGGCGACCCGCTGCGGCATGCGCCAGATGTTGCGCACGATGCGCAGCAGCGCATACACGACGATGAACAGCACGACGATGGCGATCACGAACAGGTTCAGCGACACGTCGATCCGGTACGGCGGATAGACGAGCAGCACCTGCCCCGCGTCGAAACGACCGACGGTGGCGAGCGCAGCGGCGATCGCGAACAGGACCGCGAGCCAGACGATTCCTCGAAGCGTCATCGTTACCCCCGGCTCTTGAACTGCTGAACGGCGTTCAGGCTCGTGTTCAGGTTCGGCACCGCAACCGTCAGCGATGCACCGTCAACCTGCTTGAGCAGATCCTCGACGGTCTGCGTGTCCTTCGATGCCTGGTCGAAATACTTCCCGAGCGACGCCTGCGCGGCGTGCAGGTCGGCCTTCATCGCGCTGTCGTTGCGTGCGAGCAGCGACAGGCGCGCGGTCAGCAGGCGCAGCTTCACGTTCTCGCGCACGAAGTAGCCCTGGTCGGGCGACGCGAGCATCGCGTCCGCGTTGTCGATCCGGCGCACCTGCACGAGCCCTTTCAACTGCTGGCCGAGGCCGGCCGAGAAGTCGTGCCACCACACCTTCCAGCGCGGCTCGCCGGCCACGGCCGACGACGCGGCGTCAGCCGGCGCGGCCTTCGGCGCTTCGTGCGGGACGATCGCCTCGCCGGACAGCGGCAGCGCGTCGATCTTCGCGATCGCGTCGTCGAGCTTGATCGCGAGACCCGTGAGATCGGCCGCCGGTGCGGCCTTCAGCTTCTCGATGTCCAGCGCGAGCGCCTTGCGCACCGTGACGGCCTGCGCGCTCTGCGACGTCGCGAGGCGTGCGTCGGCATTCTGCAGCGCGATCAGCGCAAGCTGCGTGTTGCCGGTCAGCTGAAGCTGCTGGCTCGCGCTCGACAGCATCTGGTCGACTTCTTCGAGCATCCACGCATCGCGGTTACGCGACAGGTCCTGGTATTGCTGCTGCAGCGCCTGCTGCGCGCTCTGTGCGTCGGCAAGCTTGCCGTCGAGCTGCGCGAGCTGCGTGTCGACCTGATGCGCGCTCGCGAGCGCCTGCTCGGTCTTCGTGCGCGTCTCGGCCGTCTGCGCATCGAGCGCCTTCTGGCGCGCGACGAACGTGCCGTCGAGCCGGTCGATCTTGCGGTTCAGCGCGTAGCCGCCGACGCCCGCCGCGCAGCCGAGCACGACGACGACGAACCACAGCACCGCGCTGCCGCCGCGGCGCGCAGGCGGTTCGGACGCCATATAGGCGGGACGGGACGGCGGTGCGGATGCAGCGGCCGGCTGGGAAGCGACGCTTTTGGAATCGTTGGTATCTGTCATGCGTTTAGTCACCGGTGCGGCTGTCGCCGGTTGGACGGCCTCGTCGGCCATCGTTCGAAACGCGCGGACGATGCGCTCATCGCCCGCGCCGGTCAGCGTAATCCTATCAAAACCCAATGCACGCGCGGTCTGCTCGATCCGCGGATGCGGCGTCACGAGCGGCGCATGCTTCAGCGCATCGATCTCGGCATCGTTCAGGTGCGACCGCGCAAGTTCGTGCAGGTTGCGCACGCCTTCCGAGCTCGTGACGAGCCACGCATGCGGTTCGCCGTGGAGCAGCGCATGCACGCGCTCCCACGCGCCGACGCGCGGCTCGGGCACGACGCGCCGGTACGCGGCGACGAGCGTGACGTCCGCACCGGCCTCGCGCAGCCGCTCGGCGAGCCATTCGCGCCCGCCGTCGCCGCGCACGATCAGCACGCGCTTGCCCGCCAGCGCCTGCGCGCCGCCGAACGCGGCCTCGATGCACGCGAACAGGCTTTCTGAATCGTAATGGGGTACGCCGCCGTCGGCCGGCGCCTGCGGCGCGATCACGCGATGCGCGGGCGCCGCGATATCGTGCCGCTCGAGCGCCGCGACGCTGCCGGGCCCGACCACGCCGACCGGCAGCGCGTTCGGCCAGATCGCGCCGTACTGCGCGAGCGCGCGGTCGATCGCATTCGGCGACACGAAAATCACCAGCGCGTAGTCGGCGAGCGCCGCGAACGCCTCGTCGAGCGGCGCCGGATCGTCGACCGGCGCAATGTCGATCAACGGAAATTCGAGCACGTCGCAGCCGGCCTCGGCCAGTTGCGACGCAAGCGCGCCGGACTGGCCGTCCGGGCGCGTCAGGACAGCGGTGAACGCGCGCGCGCCGCCCGCCATCAGGCGTCGCCCTTGCCGGCGGCCGGCGAGCCCGCGAGCAGCGCCTGGACGATGTCGAGCGCGCCTTGCGCCTCGAGTTCGTCGGACACGGCGCGGCCGAGCGCGAGCGCATCGGCGACGGTCACGACGGCCCCGCACTCCTCGGCCGTCAGCACGCGCTTGCCGTCGGTCGTCGACACGCGGCCCGTCAGGTACAGCTCGCCCGCGCGCCACACCGCGTGCGCGGCGAGCGGCACCTCGCAGCTGCCGCCGAGTGCGCGCGACACCATCCGCTCCGCCTCGACCGCGAGCGCGGTCTGCGGGTCGTGCAGCGGCGCGAGCCACGCGGCGACGTCGCTGCGGTGCGATGCGATCTCGATGCCGAGCGCGCCCTGGCCCGCGGCGGGCGGGCTCGCGTCGACGTCGAGCAGCGCGCGAATCCGCGCTTCGAGGCCGAGGCGCTTCAGGCCGGCGGCCGCGAGGATGATCGCCGCGTAGTCGCCGCGATCGAGCTTCGACAGGCGCGTGTCGAGGTTGCCGCGCAGCGGCAGCACGTCCAGGTGCGGGTAGCGCGAGCGCAGCATCGCCTCGCGGCGCAGGCTCGACGTACCGACCACGGCGCCGGCCGGCAGCGCGTCGAGCGACGCGTAGTCGTTCGACACGAATGCATCGCGCGGATCGTCGCGCTCCATGATCGCGGCAAGCGAGAAGCCGTCGGGCAGCGCCATCGGCACGTCCTTCAGCGAATGCACGGCGAGATCGGCGCGGCCGTCGGCCAGCGCGGCCTCCAGTTCCTTCACGAACAGGCCCTTGCCGCCGACCTTCGACAGCGTGCGATCGAGAATCTGGTCGCCGCGCGTCGTCATCCCGAGGATTTTCACGTCACAAGCTGGATATAATTTGCGCAGCGCATCACGCACATGTTCGGCTTGCCACATCGCCAGGCGGCTTTCGCGCGAAGCAATCGTCAACGTCGTGGGCGACAGTGCCTGTTGCGGCCCGGCCGCAGGGGTCTCGGAATTCATTGCTGGAACATCGAAGAACGGGATTGAAGATCGAACAATGGTAGCACGCACGCCCCTGCCCGCCCGGGCCCGGAGCCTGCGCCCGGCCTGCCGCCGAGCGGGTCGCGGCGCCGATGTGCGGATGTGCCGCACGTAGCTGGTTGCTTGACCGCAGTTTCGCAGTTTCCGCAGTTCCTTTTGACTCGAGCTTTCCCAAGGAAACCCATCGTGAAGTCTTCCGGATCGGCGCGTACGGCGCGCCGCAATGCTGCCCTGTCCTCCTCCGACGCCTCGACGGACACCGTCGCCACCGCCGCGAACGGCCGTGCGAAAACGGCAACGAAACCGAAAGACCCGATACGTCAGACAAAACGCCCGGCGAAAACCGCCGGCCCGGCAGCCCGCACCGCGGCCCGCACGGCCGGTGCGACGAAGTCCGGCACGCGCACGCGCGAAGACAAGGACGGCCCGCTGTTCGACGACATCCGCTTCCTCGGCCGCCTGCTCGGCGACGTCGTGCGCGAGCAGGAAGGCGACACCGTGTTCGACGTCGTCGAGACGATTCGCCAGACCGCGGTCAAATTCCGCCGCGAGGACGACAGCGAAGCCGCGCAGACGCTCGAGAAGAAGCTGCGCAAGCTGACGCCGGAGCAGACGGTGAGCGTCGTGCGCGCGTTCAGCTATTTCTCGCATCTCGCGAACATCGCCGAAGACCGTCATCACAACCGCCGCCGCCGCATCCACGCGCTGGCCGGCTCGGCATCGCAGCCCGGCACGGTCGCGTACGCGCTCGAACAGCTGAAGACGACCGGCAACGCGTCGAAGCGCCTGCTGCAGCGCTTCTTCGACGATGCCCTGATCGTGCCGGTGCTGACCGCGCACCCGACCGAAGTGCAGCGCAAGAGCATCCTCGATGCACAGCACGACATCGCGCGCCTGCTCGCCGAGCGCGACCAGGAGCTGACCGGCCGTGAGCGGCAGTACAACGAGTCGATGCTGCGCGCCCGCGTCACCACGCTGTGGCAGACGCGCATGCTGCGCGACGCGCGCCTGACGGTCGGCGACGAAATCGAGAACGCGCTGTCGTACTACCGCGCAACGTTCCTCGACGAACTGCCCGCGCTGTACGGCGACATCGAGGCCGCGCTCGCCGAGCACGGCCTGTCCGCGCGCGTGCCGGCGTTCTTCCAGATGGGCAGCTGGATCGGCGGCGACCGCGACGGCAACCCGAACGTCACGGCCCCGACGCTCGACGAGGCGATCAACCGCCAGGCCGCGGTGATCCTCGAGCACTATCTGGAGCAGGTGCACAAGCTCGGCGCCGAGCTGTCGGTGTCGAACCTGCTCGTCGGCGCGAACGACGCCGTGAAGGCGCTCGCGGCAGCGTCCCCCGACCAGTCGCCGCACCGCGTCGACGAGCCGTATCGCCGCGCGCTGATCGGCATCTACACGCGCCTCGCCGCCAGCGCGCGCGTGCGCCTCGGCGAAGGCACGGTGCCCGTGCGCAGCGCGGGCCGCGGCGCGCCGCCGGTGCGCGCGATCCCGTATGCGGATTCCGAAGCGTTCGTCGCCGACCTGAAGGTGCTGACCGCGTCGCTCGACGAACACCACGGCACGTCGCTCGCCGCGCCGCGCCTCGCGCCGCTCGTGCGCGCGGCCGAAGTGTTCGGCTTCCATCTCGCGAGCATCGACCTGCGCCAGAGCTCCGACGTCCACGAAGCCGTGGTCGCCGAACTGTTCGCGCGCGCGGGCGTCGAGGCCGACTACGCGGCGCTCGCGGAGGAAGACAAGCTGCGCGTGCTGCTCGCCGCGCTTGCCGATCCGCGTCCGCTGCGCTCGCCGTACTTCGAATACTCGGCGCTCGCGCAGAGCGAGCTCGGCGTGTTCGAGAAAGCGCGCGAAGTCCGCGCGCAATTCGGCGCACGCGCGGTACGCAACTACATCATTTCGCATACGGAAACCGTCAGCGACCTCGTCGAAGTGCTGTTGCTGCAGAAGGAGACGGGCCTGCTCGAAGGCGCGCTCGGCGTACCGGGCGGCGATGCGAAGAACAGCCTGATGGTGATCCCGCTGTTCGAGACGATTCCCGACCTGCGCGACGCCGCGCGCATCATGCGCGAATACTTCGCACTGCCGGGCATCGACGCGCTGATCGCGCACCAAGGCGCCGAGCAGGAAGTGATGCTCGGCTATTCGGACAGCAACAAGGACGGCGGCTTCCTCACGTCGAACTGGGAGCTGTATCGCGCGGAACTCGCGCTCGTCGACCTGTTCCGCGACCGCAAGATCACGCTGCGCCTGTTCCACGGCCGCGGCGGCACGGTCGGCCGCGGCGGCGGCCCGACCTACCAGGCGATCCTGTCGCAACCGCCGGGCACCGTGAACGGCCAGATCCGCCTGACCGAACAGGGCGAGGTGATCGCGAGCAAGTTCGCGAACCCGGAGATCGGCCGCCGCAACCTCGAGACGGTCGTCGCCGCGACGCTCGAGGCGACGCTCCTGCCGCAGAACAACGCGCCCGCGCAACTACCGGCGTTCGAGGCCGCGATGCAGACGCTGTCCGATTCGGCGATGGCCGCGTACCGCGCGCTCGTCTATGAAACCCCGGGCTTCACCGACTATTTCTTCTCGTCGACGCCGATTACCGAGATCGCCGAGCTGAACATCGGCAGTCGCCCGGCTTCGCGCAAGCTGCAGGATCCGAAGCAGCGCAAGATCGAGGACCTGCGCGCGATTCCGTGGGGCTTCTCGTGGGGCCAGTGCCGGCTGCTGCTGACCGGCTGGTACGGCTTCGGCAGCGCGGTGAGCGCGTATCTCGACGGCGCGCAGGACGACGCCGAACGCACGAAGCGCGTCGCGTTGCTGAAGAAGATGAACAAGACCTGGCCGTTCTTCGCGAACCTGCTGTCGAACATGGACATGGTGCTCGCGAAGACCGACCTCGCGGTCGCGTCGCGCTACGCGCAGCTCGTTTCCGACCGCAAGCTGCGCAAGCACGTGTTCGAGCGGATCGTCGCGGAATGGGAGCGCACGTCGCAGGCGCTGGCGGAAATCACCGGGCACGAAGGCCGCCTCGCGACCAACCCGCTGCTCGCGCGCTCGATCAAGAACCGCTTCCCGTATCTCGATCCGCTGAACCACCTGCAGGTCGAGCTGATCAAGCGCCACCGCGCGGGCGACACGAACGCGCGGCTGCGCCGCGGGATTCACCTGACGATCAACGGGATCGCGGCCGGCCTGCGCAACACGGGCTGACCCGCATGCGGCGCGGTGTGATTCCGCGCCAACCGGCATCGTGAAAGCCGCGATACGCCACCGTACCCACGGTGCGTATCGCGGCTTTTTTCATGCGCCGGCGAAACAGTAGCCGCACACCGCGCGCTCAGTGCGCGTCGATCAGCAGTGCGTCGTGTTCGAACGAGCCGTCGGGCTGCACCGCGTAGTAGCCGCGCACCTCGTCCGGCGCATGCGCCCACAGCGCGCGAATGCCGGTGACGCTGTCGGCCGGCGTGCGGATCCGCGCGACCCACGTATCGAAATCGATCGGCAGGCGCCAGCGGCTGTGCACGTGTGCGTCGAAGCCGGCATCGCGGAACATCGCGAGCCATTCGTCCGCGCGGTAGTCGCGCACGTGCGACGCGTCGCGCAGCACTTCCGCGGCCTGCAGGTACGTATCGAGGAGCGGATGGTCGTTGCCGGCGATGTCGATCATCAGCACGCGACCGCCCGGTTTCAGCACACGGCGTACCTCGGCGAGCGCCGCGCGCATGTCATGCCAGTGGTGTGCGCTCATCCGGCTCACGACCCAGTCGAACGTCGCCGTCTCGAATGGCAGTTGCTCGGCCGGGCCCTGCTGCGTACGAATGTTCGCGAGCCCGCGCTCGCGCGCGGCGGCGTCGACGGTCGCGAGCATCTGCGCGGCGAGATCGTAGGCGACCACGTCGCGCACGTGCGGCGCGACCGCGAAGCTCGCATGGCCGGCGCCGCAGCCAAGATCGAGCACCGCGGCATCGGGCGTCGCGCGCACGGCGTCGGCGAGCGTCTGCAGATCGGCGCCCGTCGCGTGGACCGTGCTCGTCAGATAGGCGGCGGCCGTCGTGCCGAATGCGTCGGCGACCTGGTCGTGGTGTTTCATCGTTCGCTCCTTGGTACCGTTGCCGGTGCGACAGACGCCTCAGCGCCTGTTCCGGCCCCATGCAACGCGTTTTGTGGGACGCCCGCTGCCGTGCCAGCGCGCGAGCCGCTACAATAGGCCTGCGTTTGTACCAGTACAAGTTAAGCAGTTATTCTGGTATTCGAAACACCTGTCTGATCGTTGCCGCATCCCCGCTTCCCTTTCGCCGTTTCCGCATGAACCACCCGTCCTCCGCCCCCGTCCTGCCGCTCGACGCCACGCCCGCCCGTGCGCTCGGCGAATTCATCCGTGCTCACCGCGAGCGGCTGTCGCCGCAGGCCGTCGGCCTGCCGCCCGGACCGCGCCGCCGCACGCCGGGGCTGCGGCGCGAGGAAGTCGCGCAGCTGTGCGGCGTCAGCCCGACCTGGTACACGTGGATCGAACAGGGCCGCCCCGTGTCTGCGTCGGCTGACGCGCTCGCGCGGATCGCCGTCGCACTGCAGCTGTCGAAGGCCGAGCGCGCGTACCTGTTCGAACTGGCCGCGCAGCGCGACCCGGCCGAGCCCGACGTCGCGGGCGGCGACCTGCCGCCGACGCTCGCCGCGACCGTCGCGGCAATCGCGACACCTGCGTACGTGCTCGACCGGCAATGGAACGCCCTCGCATGGAACGCACCGGCCGCCGCATTGTTCTCCGGCTGGCTCGATGGCGAGCACGACCGCAACCTGCTGCGCTTCACGTTCATGTCGCCGGCCGCGCGCACGCTGATCGTCGACTGGGAAACCCGTGCGCGGCGGCTCGCGGCCGAATTCCGCGCCGATTCGATCCGTCACCTGACCGATGCGCCCACGCGCGCGCTGATCGACGCGCTGACCGCCGGCAGCGACGCCTTCGCGCAGTACTGGGCATCGCAGGACGTGTTCGAACGCGAAGGCGGCCTGCGCGAATTCGACCATCCGGCCGACGGCCGCCTCGTGTACCAGCAGATCACGCTGAAGCCCGCGCACCGCGAGGACCTGAAGCTGGTGGTGCTGGTGCGCGACTGAACGGGCCGGCCTGCGCCGGCCACGGCCGGCAAGCCGCCGCGAACGGCCGCGCGCCGCGGCGGGCAGGCCCGCGAATGTTAGAATCGCGGGATCCCTCGGCGGCGCACGCCGCTCAATCTCCCTTCGAAGAATCGCCATGACGTCCCAACTGCACAAAAAGGGCGAGGCCTGGTCGGCCCGCTTCTCGGAACCGATGTCGGAGCTGGTCAAGCGCTACACGTCGTCGGTATTTTTCGACAAGCGCCTCGCGCTCGTCGACATCGCCGGCTCGCTCGCGCACGCGAACATGCTCGCCGCGCAGAAGATCATCAGCGCCGACGACCTGGCCGCGATCGAACGCGGGATGGCGCAGATCAAGGGTGAAATCGAGCGCGGCGAATTCGAATGGCAGCTCGACCTGGAAGACGTCCACCTGAACATCGAAGCGCGCCTGACCGCGCTGATCGGCGACGCCGGCAAGCGCCTGCACACGGGCCGCTCGCGTAACGACCAGGTCGCGACCGACATTCGCCTGTGGCTGCGCGGCGAGATCGACCGCATCGGCGGCCTGCTGAACGACCTGCGCGGCGCGCTGCTCGACCTCGCGGAACAGAACGCCGACACGATCATGCCGGGCTTCACGCACCTGCAGGTCGCGCAACCCGTCACGTTCGGCCACCACCTGCTCGCGTACGTCGAGATGTTCTCGCGCGACGCGGAGCGCATGCGCGACTGCCGCACCCGCGTGAACCGCCTGCCGCTCGGCGCGGCCGCGCTCGCCGGTACGAGCTACCCGATCGATCGTCACGCCGTGGCGAAGACGCTCGGCTTCGACGGTATCTGCGCGAACTCGCTCGACGCGGTGTCCGATCGCGACTTCGCGATCGAATTCACGGCCGCCTCCGCGCTCGTGATGACGCACGTGTCGCGTTTCTCCGAAGAACTCGTGCTGTGGATGAGCCCGCGTGTCGGCTTCATCGACATCGCCGACCGCTTCTGCACCGGCAGCTCGATCATGCCGCAGAAGAAGAACCCGGACGTGCCTGAACTCGCACGCGGCAAGACGGGCCGCGTGAACGGCCATCTGATGGCGCTGCTGACGCTGATGAAGGGCCAGCCGCTCGCGTACAACAAGGACAACCAGGAAGACAAGGAACCGCTGTTCGACACGGTCGACACCGTCGCCGACACGCTGCGGATCTTCGCCGAGATGGTTGCCGGCATCACCGTGAAGCCGGACGCGATGCGCGCGGCCGCGCTGCAGGGCTTCTCGACCGCCACCGACCTCGCCGACTACCTCGTGAAGCGCGGCCTGCCGTTCCGCGATGCGCACGAAGCCGTCGCGCACGCCGTGAAGATCTGCGACGACCGCGGCATCGATCTCGCCGACCTGACGCTCGACGAAATGAAGCAGGAGCTGCCGAACGTCGCGCACCTGATCGGCGAAGACGTGTTCGGCTACCTGACGCTCGAGGGTTCGGTCGCCAGCCGCAACCACCCGGGCGGCACCGCGCCCGACCAGGTACGTGCAGCGGTCAAGGCTGCGCGCGCCGCGCTCGGCCAGTAAGCCCGCTGTTCCGGACGGACGCCTTCGGCGTCCGTTTTTCATTCGGGCGGCCGTCGCGCCGCCCATCGCCTTCCCTGCTTCCCGAATGCCGCCGATGACCTTTTCCGCCGCGCTCTTCGACATGGACGGCCTGCTCGTCGATTCCGAGCGGACCATCATGAATACGTGGATCGACGTGTCGAATACACACGGCGTCACGCTGACCACCACCGACTACCTGCAGATCGTCGGCCGCTCGTTCGCCGAGGGCCAGGTCATCCTGGCGCGGCTGATCGGCAACCCCGATACGTTCGACGCGGTGCGCACCCGCGTGCGCGAGCAGCTCGCGGCGCCCGAACCGCATCCGAAGTTTCCGCTGAAGCCCGGTGCGTTCGCGCTGCTCGACGCACTCGCGCAGGCCGGCATTCCGTGTGCGGTCGCGTCGTCGTCCGCGTGCGACGTGATCCGCGCGCGGCTCGACGCGGTCGGTGTGCTGCCGTTCTTCCGCGCAATCGCGGGCGGCGACGAAGTCGCGCGCGGCAAGCCCGACCCGGCGGTCTACCGGCTCGCGGCCGAACGCCTCGGCGTGCCGGCACACGCATGCGTCGCATTCGAAGACAGCGACTTCGGCGCGCAGTCGGCCGCCGGTGCCGGCGCATCGGTCGTCACCGTGCCCGACCTGAAGGCGCCGACGCCCGAAATCGTCGCGCTGAGCCTGCATGTGCTCGCCTCGCTCGACGATGCGGTCGCGCTCGTGCCGTCGTGGTTCGGCGGGCACGATACGCAGCGGCCCGCGTAGATCACCTGCGGCTCAATGCAAAACGGGCACCCTCGGGTGCCCGTTTTGCCGTATCGCCGCACAATCGGCGTCGCGCTTGCGCTTATTGGTTGCCGGCCGTCTCCGACAGCCGCTTCATCGTCGCGATGCGCGCGCCGATCAGGTCGACGCGGCCCTCTTCGCCGACGAGCGGCGCCGTCGCATCGCGGAACCCGACCCACGCGCGCTGCGCGCGGACGAGCGTCGCGGCCGAATGCGCGGGCATCTTGCGGCGCAACTTCTGGTAATAGCGGTTCAGGTCGAACAGCGCGTGCTCGCATGCGGCGTCCTGTTCGCACGGCCGCACGCGGCGCACGGCCGGATCGCGCGGGGCGTTCGCCGGCTTGCCGTTCGGTTTGGCCGCGCTCGGGGCATCGCTCGCACTGCCCTGCGCGCCGCTCGTCGCCGCGACCGGCACGGCAGCGGGCGGCGGCGCATAGCGATCCGCCGCGGCGCGCAGCGCCAGCGCGCGATCGCGCACGGGCTGCAGTTGCAGGTCGGCACTCGACATCGCGTACGACGTGCCGCGCGTCGTGTCATACACGGCCTTCAGCAGATGCACTTCGTCCTTGCGCCACGTGAGCCAATGGCGCTGGCTGTCCTGCCAGCCACGCTTCGCGTCGGCCGGCGCATCCTTCAACAGGCGCTGATACGCGCCGTCCACCACGGCCTGCCACTGCTGCTGCGTTTCGCCCATGCACTGGATCTGGCCGGCCGGCGAAGACCGGTCGCGCCGCGCGAGGCATTGCCGCATCGCGACGTCGATCGGGTCGGCCGCCGCGACTTCCGCATGCGCGACACCCACGCCCGCCAGCCCGGCCGACCCTGCCGCCCAGACGACGAGCGCGGCCAGCGCCGCGCGCATCGCCTGGATTCGTCCGTGCGTCGCCATCAGTCGCGCACGCAGTCGACGAAGTACTCGACGCGGCCGTTCACCTCTTCCGCGACGAGGCCGTGGATGTCGGTGTGGAAGCCCGGGAAGCGCTCGTTGAAGTCGCGCGCGAACCGCAGGTAGTTCACGATCGTCTTGTTGAAGCGCTCGCCCGGGATCAGCAGCGGGATGCCCGGCGGGTACGGCGTGAGCAGGATGCTCGTCACGCGGCCTTCGAGCTCGTCGAGCGGCACGCGGTCGATCTTGCGGTGCGCGAGCTTCGCGAACGCGTCCGACGGCTTCATCGCCGGCTCCATGTCCGACAGGTACATCTCCGTCGTCAGGCGCGCTATGTCGTTCGCACGGTACACGTCGTGGATCTGCGCGCACAGGTCGCGCAGGCCGACGCGCTCGTAGCGCGGATGCTGCGCGACGAATTCCGGCAGCACGCGCCACAGCGGCTGGTTGTTGTCGTAGTCGTCCTTGAACTGCTGCAGCTCGGTCACCATCGAGTTCCAGCGGCCCTTCGTGATGCCGATCGTGAACATGATGAAGAACGAGTACAGGCCGGTCTTCTCGACGATGATCCCGTGCTCGGCCAGGTACTTCGTGACGATCGCGGCCGGAATGCCGGTCTCGCCGAACTCGCCGTCTACGTCGAGCCCCGGCGTGATGATCGTCGCCTTGATCGGGTCGAGCATGTTGAAGCCTTCCGCCAGCGGGCCGAAGCCGTGCCAGTGGTCGTTTGGCTTCAGCATCCAGTCTTCGCGCGAGCCGATGCCTTCTTCCGACAGGTTGTCCGGGCCCCACACGCTGAAGAACCAGTCGTCTCCGTATTCGGCGTCGACCTTGCGCATCGCGCGGCGGAAGTCGATCGCCTCGGCGATCGATTCCTCGACGAGCGCGGTGCCGCCCGGCGGCTCCATCATCGCGGCCGCGACGTCGCACGACGCGATGATCGCGTACTGCGGGCTCGTCGACGTGTGCATCAGGTACGCCTCGTTGAAGCGGTGCTTGTCGAACGTGCGGTTCTCCGAATCCTGCACGACGATCTGCGATGCTTGCGAGATGCCCGCGAGCAGCTTGTGCGTCGAGTGCGTCGCGAACACGAGCGCGCCGGTACGCGGACGGCCGTCGCCGATCGCGTGCATGTCGCGGTAGAAGTCGTGGAACGTCGCGTGCGGCAGCCACGCTTCGTCGAAGTGCAGCGTGTCGAGCAGGTCGCCGAGCAGGTCCTTGATCATCTCGACGTTGTAGACGACGCCGTCGTACGTGCTCTGCGTGATCGTCAGGATGCGCGGCTTCATGTCCGGGTTCTCGCGCATCGCTTCGCGCGCGAACGGGTTCGCCTCGATCTTCTTGCGGATGTTCTCCGGCTTGAATTCGTCGCGCGGGATCGGCCCGATGATCCCGAAGTGGTTGCGCGTCGGCGTCAGGAACACCGGGATCGCGCCCGTCATCGTGATCGCGTGCAGGATCGACTTGTGGCAGTTGCGGTCGACCAGCACGATGTCGCCCGGTGCAACCGTCGCGTGCCAGACGATCTTGTTCGACGTCGACGTGCCGTTGGTCACGAAGAACAGGTGGTCCGCGCTGAAGATGCGCGCCGCGTTGCGCTCGGACGCCGCGACCGGGCCCGTGTGGTCGAGCAGCTGGCCGAGTTCGTCCACCGCGTTGCAAACGTCCGCGCGCAGCATGTTCTCGCCGAAGAACTGGTGGAACATCTGGCCGAGCGGGTTCTTCAGGAACGCGACGCCGCCCGAGTGGCCCGGGCAGTGCCACGAGTACGAGCCTTCATCCGCGTACTTGACGAGTTCCTTGAAGAACGGCGGCGCGAGCGAGTCGAGATAGACCTTCGCCTCGCGGATGATGTGGCGCGCGACGAACTCCGGCGTGTCCTCGAACATGTGGATGAAGCCGTGCAGCTCGCGCAGGATGTCGTTCGGCAGGTGGCGCGACGTGCGCGTCTCGCCGTACAGGAAGATCGGGATGTCCGCGTTGCGGCGGCGCACTTCGGTGACGAACGCGCGCAGCTCGATGATCGCGGTCGCGAGCTCTGGCAGTTCGCCGTCCGGGCCGGTCTCGCCGAGCATGAGTTCGTCGTCGTCGATCGACAGGATGAAGCACGACGCACGGCTCGATTGCTGCGCGAACGACGTCAGATCACCGTAGCTCGTGAGACCGAGGACTTCGACACCCTCCTTCTCGATCGCTTCGGCCAACGCCCGGATGCCGGAGCCCGAGATGTTCTCGGAGCGGAAATCTTCGTCGATGATGACGACGGGGAAACGAAACTTCATGGGCGATTCTCCAAAAAGAACGACCGCGGCGCGTCACGCGCAGCGGTCACCCGGAAACTGGTGAGACGTTATGCAACCAGATCAGGTTTTCGGCAGCGTGACACCGCGCTGCCCCTGATACTTGCCGCCGCGATCCGCGTACGACACGTCGCACACTTCGTCGCTCTCGAAGAAGAGCACCTGCGCGACGCCTTCGTTCGCGTAGATCTTCGCGGGCAGCGGCGTGGTGTTCGAGAATTCCAGCGTGACGTAGCCTTCCCACTCGGGTTCGAACGGCGTCACGTTGACGATGATCCCGCAGCGCGCATAGGTCGACTTGCCGAGGCAGACCGTCAGCACGGTGCGCGGGATGCGGAAATATTCGACGGTGCGGGCCAGCGCGAACGAGTTCGGCGGGATGATGCACACGTCGCCCTTGAAATCGACAAACGAACCCTCGTCGAAGTTCTTCGGATCGACGATCGTCGAGTTGATGTTCGTGAAGATCTTGAATTCGTCTGCACAGCGGATGTCGTAGCCGTAGCTCGACGTGCCGTAGCTGACGATCCGGCGACCGTCCTCGGACGCGCGGACCTGATCGGGCACGAACGGCTCGATCATCTTGTGCTCTTCGGCCATGCGCCGAATCCACTTGTCGGACTTGATGCTCATATCAGGGCGCCTGGAAACGCTGCGTGACAGTCGGTGAGGGCCAGACCCGCGAGGCGGCGGCCAGGAAAGGCGCACATTTTACGCGATCATCGACCGGCGCACGCGGCGCCCGTCAACGGATCACGCCGCAAGCGAGCGCGGGTCCCGCGCCATGCTGCGGAAACGCGGGATCGCTCGCTTCGCGGTGCACCAGCGCCGCGCGGTTCATCGCCGAGCGCACGCCATCGAGGGCCAGATCGGGCGCGACGATGAAGCCGGCCGCGACGCCATTCGCGTCCGCGTGGATGTTGCCGAGATCGCCGGCGACGCGGGCACCCGCGCGCAGCCGGTCGGCGGCCGGCGCGAACACCTGGCCGGCGCTCGAGCCGTCGCCCGCGTTGCAGTCGCCGCGTTCGTGTACCTGTAAAGCGTGATCGCTGTTCGGTGGCAGGCCGGCCAGGTTGTAGGTAACCTGCACGCCGTCCGGACGCTCGACGAAGGTCACCGCGCCGCGCGCTTGCGAGCCGACCGTCGGCAGCAGTTGTGCGTCGGCCCGTTTTTCGTGCGACGAGGAAAAGGAGGTGCAGCCGGCCAGCAGGCCCAGCGCGGCGGTGGCCAGCAGCGCGCACCGCACGCGGCCGGCGCGCACGCCGTGATGTCGTTGTTTCATTCGATCCTCATGCCGGCTGGCGGCCGTTTGACACGACGGCCGCGCCGGGCGGGTAAAGGGACCCGGGAAAAGTCGCCATGATACCGCGCCTCGCGGCGCCGTAAACAGCGTGAGGCCCCGCCCCGCAAGGGTTTTACGTATTTTGAACAACGATCGACGGGAACTTCGACGTCATGTCGCGCGATCGCTCGGCAATTGCCAGCGCGACCCCGCGCGCGATCTCGCGGTAGCGGCGCGCCAGCGCGCCGTCCGGATCCGCCACGACCGTCGGCGTGCCGCTGTCGGCACGCTCGCGGATCGCGATGTCCAGCGGCAGGCTGCCGAGCACGTTCACGCCGTAGTCCTTCGCCATCCGCTCGGCCCCGCCGGCGCCGAAGATGTGCTCTTCGTGGCCGCAGTTCGAGCAGATATGGATGCTCATGTTCTCGACGATGCCGAGGATCGGAATCCCGACCTTCTCGAACATTTTCAGGCCCTTCTTCGCGTCGAGCAGCGCGATGTCCTGCGGCGTCGTGACGATCACCGCGCCCGTGACCGGCACGCGCTGCGCGAGCGTCAGCTGGATGTCGCCGGTGCCGGGCGGCATGTCGACGATCAGGTAGTCGAGCTCGCGCCAGTTGGTCTGGCGCAGCAGTTGCTCGAGCGCGGAGGTCGCCATCGGGCCGCGCCACACCATCGGGTTGTCTTCCTCGATCAGGAAGCCGATCGAGTTTGCCTGCAACCCGTGGCCGACCAGCGGGTTCATCGACTGGTTGTCGGGCGACTCGGGACGCTGGCCGTGGATGCCGAGCATCGTCGGCAGCGACGGACCGTAGATGTCGGCGTCGAGGATGCCGACCGACGCGCCTTCCGCGGCAAGCGCGAGCGCGAGGTTGACGGCCGTCGTGCTCTTGCCGACGCCGCCCTTGCCCGACGCGACCGCCACGATGTTTTTCACGTTCGGCAGCAGTTTCACGCCACGCTGCACCGTGTGTGCGACGATCTCCTGCGACACGGCGATGCGCGCATCGCGCACGCCGGCCACGGCCTGCAGCGCTGCGGCGATGCGTGCGCGCACGTCGTCGTGCTGGCTGCGCGCGGGATAACCGAGCACCACGTCGAGCGCCACGACGTCGCCGTCGATCGCGACGTTGCGCACGCCCTTGTTCGCCGCATACGGGCGGCCGGTATTGGGGTCGACGACAGCCGCCAAAGCGGCGTCGACTTGTGCCCGGTCAATGCTCATCGAAACTCCGTGAAAACGTTTTTCTCGCGCGCAAACGTCAAAAAATATCAAATTACGCTGCGAAAATCGGGAAAAGTGAAAGAATCTGTTGCACGCCATTGCGCGAACGCGCGACCCGGCGCACTCTTCGCGTGCGGCATGCTATAGGGCCAAATCGGCCACTTACCGCCTATATTGTAGAGGCTGACGCGTCGCACTGTCCCAACAGCCACGCTGACGGACAGGGCATGCGGCCACCTCGGCGGCTGCCGCGAGTGCAGGCCTGCCCTCCTTTTTCGGGCGGCCCGCACAGGGAGCCGTAACTGTTGTTGTCGTCGTTGTCGACTCGTTCAACCAAGAGAGGAATCCAAGATGAACATGAAAATCGCGACCCGCTTGTCCGTCTTCGCATTGGCCGGCGCACTGCTGGCAGGCTGCGCCACGCAGCAAGGCAACAACGCGGCCGTCGGTACCGGCACGGGTGCGGCGCTGGGCGCAGGCATCGGCGCGCTGGCAGGTGGCGGCAAGGGCGCGGCGATCGGCGCGGGTGTGGGCGCACTGGTCGGCGGCGTGACGGGTTACAACTGGCAGGCGATCAAGAACAAGCTCGCACCGTCGGCAGCGCAAACGGGCACGCAAGTGACCGAGCAGCCGGACGGCTCGCTGAAGCTGAACGTGCCGAGCTCGGTGACGTTCGCGACGAACCAGTACGCGATCACGCCGGCCTTCACGCCGCTGCTGAACGACCTGGCGACGACGCTGAACCAGAACCCGCAAGTGACGGCATCGATCGTCGGCTACACGGACAGCACGGGCTCGGCCCAGCTGAACCAGACGCTGTCGCAAAACCGCGCGCAAAGCGTCGTGAACGCACTGGCACAGCGCGGCGTGAACGGCGGCCGCCTGTCGGCGCAAGGCATGGGCGCATCGAACCCGATCGCGGACAACGCGACCGAAGCCGGCCGCGCACAGAACCGCCGCGTCGAAATCTACCTGCGCGCAGCACAGGCGCAGTAAGCGCACGACGAGGAGAAGGCGCGGGCCCGCCGCTCGCGCCGCCCCGCCGGGCAAGGCTTCCGGCGGAGCCGGTAACAAATCGAAAAAATTTTCGAACTTCTGTCGCGGGCTGTGGTCAGTATTTACGGTACGCGGCTGGTGTTGCCGGCGCGTCACCATTCTCCTCTTGTCGTTGTTGCTCCGGGGCCGTATCCGCCCCGGTTTTTTTTGCCCGCAGAATTCGTGCTGCATCGCAGCACATCACCGTCGGGCCCGCCGCTTGCGCGGCCCCGCCCGTTTCGGCGCCCGTTCGAGGGCGCCTGCCCGCGTCGCTGACGCGCGCCCCTGCTAGAATCGCAGTTTCCCGTCGTTTTTCCGCCGTCCTCTACAGACCCTATGTCCGCATCCGACCTCACTTCCGTGCAGGCTGCGGCGCCGCAAGGTGGCCGCCAGATCCTCGTTACGTCCGCACTGCCCTATGCCAACGGGCAGATCCACATCGGCCACATGGTCGAGTACATCCAGACCGACATCTGGGTGCGGACGCTGCGAATGCATGGCCATGAGGTCTACTACATCGGTGCCGACGATACGCACGGCACGCCGATCATGCTGCGCGCGGAGAAGGAAGGCCTGACCCCGAAGCAGCTGATCGATCGCGTGTGGGCCGAACACAAGCGCGACTTCGACAGCTTCGGCGTGTCGTTCGACAACTTCTACTCGACCGATTCGGACGAGAACCGCGTGCTGAGCGAGAAGATCTACGTCGCGCTGCAGGAAGCCGGCTTCATCGCCGAGCGCGAGATCGAGCAGGCCTACGATCCCGTCAAGGAGATGTTCCTGCCGGATCGCTTCATCAAGGGCGAGTGCCCGAAGTGCCACGCGAAGGACCAGTACGGCGACAACTGCGAAGTGTGCGGCTCGACCTACCTGCCGACCGAACTGCTGAACCCGTATTCGGTCGTGTCGGGCGCGACGCCGGTGCGCAAGACGTCGAAGCACTACTTCTTCCGCCTGTCCGATCCGCGCTGCGAAACGTTCCTGCGCGAATGGGTGAGCGGCCTCGCGCAACCCGAAGCGACCAACAAAATGCGCGAATGGCTCGGCGACGCTGGCGAAGCCAAGCTCGCCGACTGGGACATCTCGCGTGACGCGCCGTACTTCGGCTTCGAGATCCCGGGCGCGCCCGGCAAGTATTTCTACGTGTGGCTCGACGCGCCGGTCGGCTACTACGCGAGCTTCAAGAACCTGTGCGACCGCAACGGCATCGACTTCGATGCGTGGGTCCGCCCGGGCTCGACCACCGAGCAGTATCACTTCATCGGCAAGGACATCCTGTACTTCCACACGCTGTTCTGGCCCGCGATGCTCGAGTTCTCGGGCCACCGCACGCCGACCAACGTGTTCGCGCACGGCTTCCTGACGGTCGACGGCGCAAAGATGTCGAAGTCGCGCGGCACGTTCATCACCGCGCAGAGCTACATCGACACGGGCCTGAACCCCGAATGGCTGCGCTACTACTTCGCCGCGAAGCTGAACGCGACGATGGAAGACATCGACCTGAACCTCGACGACTTCCAGGCGCGCGTGAACAGCGACCTCGTCGGCAAGTACGTGAACATCGCGAGCCGCGCGGCAGGCTTCCTGATCAAGCGCTTCGACGGCCGCGTGCAGGACAGCGCGATGAACCATCCGCTCGTCGCGAAGCTGCGCGATGCGATTCCGCAGATCGCCGCGCACTACGAAGCACGCGAGTACGGCCGCGCGCTACGCCACACGATGGAACTCGCGGACGAAGTGAACGCGTACGTCGACGGCGCGAAGCCGTGGGATCTCGCGAAGGATCCGGCCAACGCAGTCGCGCTGCACGAAACCTGCAGCGTGAGCCTCGAGTCCTTCCGCCTGCTGTCGCTCGCGCTGAAGCCGGTGATGCCGCGTGTGGCCGAAGCCGTCGAATCGTTCTTCGGGATCGCGCCGCTCGCCTGGGCCGATGCCACGAAGCCGCTGTCGTCGGCACAGCCGATCAAGGCGTACCAGCACCTGATGACGCGCGTCGACCCGAAGCAGATCGAAGCGCTGCTCGCCGCGAACCGCGATTCGCTGCAGGCCGAAGCCACCGGCGCGGCCGCCGCGAGCGCGAATGCCGCGAAGGATGCGAAGAACAACGCGAAGGCGAATGCGAAGCAGGCGGTCGTGAACGGCGCGGACGACGCACCGATTTCGATCGACGATTTCGCGAAGATCGACCTGCGCATCGCGAAGATCGTCGCGTGCCAGGCCGTCGAGGGCTCGGACAAGCTGCTGCAGCTCACGCTCGACGTCGGCGAGGAAAAGACCCGCAACGTGTTCTCGGGCATCAAGTCCGCGTACCAGCCCGAGCAGCTCGTCGGCAAGCTGACCGTGATGGTCGCGAACCTCGCGCCGCGCAAGATGAAGTTCGGCCTGTCCGAAGGGATGGTGCTTGCCGCGTCGGCCACCGACGACAAGGCGGAACCGGGCCTCTACATCCTCGAGCCGCACAGCGGCGCGAAGCCCGGCATGCGCGTGAAGTAAGCCGCACGCCCTGCCGCTTGCGAAAAAAAGCCCCACACGATCCGTGCGGGGCTTTTTTCATGGCTGTTCGGCGCGCCGCGCTCGCGCGGCGTCACTGCCGAACCAGCGATCGAAGCGCCGCGTGTAGTTCAGGTCAACACCCTGGAACGTGCCGCCGTACGCGGACACCGACCAGAAGCGCGTCAGGTTGATCGTCGCCTTGAACGCGTTGGCCGCCGATTGCAGCCCCTGCTCGAAGCCAAGCACGAACCGCTCGTTGATCGCCTTCGACACCAGCACGACCTGCGGATCGGTCAGGCCGACTTCGCTGCGGCCGACCGAGACCTCGTCGAGACCGAAGGTCTGCGCGACGCGCTTGCCGGTCACGCTGCCGAGCAGCCCGAGCGCTGCCGTCATCGCCCCCTGCTGGCCCACGTTGTTGCCCTGGTCGGTGCCGTGCCCGAACAGCAGCCACGACAGCTTTTCGTTGTCCGTGACGTTCGGCTCCGACACGAGCTTGACCGTCAGCGACTGGATCGTGCCCGTCACCTGCACGCCGGCCTCGACCTCCTGATTGCGCCGCATCGCGAGGATGTTGACGCCCGGGTTAGACACGGGGCCGTTGAACGTGAAAAAGCCGTTCTCGATCGCGAGCTTGCGGCCGAACGACGTGTACGTCGATCCTTCGGTCACGCGCACGTTGCCGACCGCGCGCAGCGGCACGCCCGGCGCGCTCATCACCGTGATCGTGCCTCGCAGCCCGAGATCCGCGCCGTGGCCCTTGAAGCGGAAGTTGTTGCCGAGGCCGATGTCGATGTTCGCGCGCGGCGCGAGCGACGGCGCCGGCTTGTCCTCGGCCGGCTTCGGCTTCGCGACCGCGGTGCCGGTCGGCGTCTCGCCGCGCACCGTGCCGCCCGGCTGCACGATCACGACGTCGTCCGACAGGTGCGGCGCCGATTCCTCGGGCAGGTCGAACAATGCGCGGTCGACGACGAACTTGCCGTCGATCGACAGCGCACCGCGTGGCCCGTCGTTCGCGACGGTTGCCTTGCCCGACAGCGACAGCTTGCGGTCCGGCGCCGCGAACAGTTCGAGCTTGTCGGCGACGATGCTCGCGGTCAGGTCGGGCGCCTCGCCGTCGAGGCGCACACGGCCAAGCGCGCGCAGCGTGCCATCGCCGCCGTGAAATTCGACCTGCTGAAATTCGACGAGGTTGTCCGACAGCTTGATGCGCACGATACCGTCCTTCAACTGCACGCCCTGGTCGATGAGCGTCGCGGACAAATCGTCGCCCGTCAGCATCCCCGACAGGTTCGGCTTCACCGGCGTACCGCCGACCGTCAGCTTCAGCGCCGCGCGCCCGCCGAGCAGGTAGCTCGGCCCGAACAGGTTGCCAGTCGTCTTCAGCGCCGGGATGTCGGCGTCGATGCGGCCCGACAGCGGGCCATCGTTGAGCACGCCGAACATACCGTCGCGCAGCGCGAACGGCACGATGACGTTCGCGTCGAGCGTGCCGATCCGGTTCGCCTTCGCGAGCGCCGTCACGTTGAGCCGGTTACCCGGTGTGAAGCTCGCGCGCGCCGACAGGTCGGTCAGCCCCAGCGATGCGATGCCGCGCCCGCTCTCGATCGTCACATCGCCGCCGCGACGCTTCACCTGCACGTAGCCCGTCGCGTTCGCGCCGAGCGAGAAATCCCAGTCGGCATCGAGCACGACGTCGGTCCGCACCGGCGGCCGCTGGCCCGTCAGCTCCTGGCGGACCTCGAGGAAACGCGCGACTGACGCGCCGCTCACGGAGCCCGCCGAGCGCATCTGGCCGTGATCGAACACGAACGACTTCAGATCGATCGCCGCGCCTTCGAGCGTGAGCCGCGTCGCGCCGAGCGTCACGCGGCCGGCGCCGGCCGATACGGTCAGCGGCGACTGCAGCGCAATGGCCGGCGTGCCGCGGTTCGCAAGACGCGTCACCGTGCCGTCCCAGCGCATCCCGTCGCGGTTCTCGACCACGCCGCCGTTCGCCGCGAGCGTCAGGTCGATCACACGGCCGTCGGCCATCCCGAGCGCCGACGCGTCGAGCGTGTGCTTCGCGCGCGTGCCGTCGAGGTTCGCGCGCAGCGACTTCAGCTTCAGCGAGCCGAGCGCGATGTCGGACGCGTCGGCCGTGAACACGAGCGCGCCGTGCGCGCCGTCGCGGATGTCCGCACGCCCCTGCGCGGTACCGATCCGGTTCGAGCCGACGACGACGTGCTCGGCCTTGTAGGCGGCCGTCACGTTCGGGTGCGCGAAGCTGCCGGTCAGGTCGCCCTGCGCCTGCACGAGCCCTTCCACGCCGAAACCGAGCCGGTCGAGCTGCGGCGCGTCGACGACGAAGCGCAGCCGGTCGCCGGGCGCGCCGAAGCTGCCGCGCAGGTCGACGTGGTTGCCCGCGATCGACAGGTTCGCGTTGCTCGGCAGAATGCGCGAGCCGGCGAGCTGCACGACCCCGGCGCCGGTCAGCGGCACGCCGTCGTACAGGCTGTCGCCGAGCTTGAAGGTCGCCTTCGTCGATACCTGCGGCGCGAACGCGCCCGACGCCGTCAGCGTGCCGGACACGCGCGTCTCGCCGCGCTGGGCCGGCGCCTTCGCGACCTTGGCGGGCGCCTTGCCGCCCCCCGCCTTCGGCGCGCTCATCGCGGCGAGCAGCAGCGGATCGAATGCGGTCAGCGTCGCCTTCGCGTCGTAGCTCGAATGCGCATCGTGGCGGAACACGCCCGTCAGGTCGATCCGGCCCTGGCCCGCCGTCACGCGTGCGTCGGTCAGCACGGTCTGCTGCGGCGTCAGCGCGACCTTCGCGCGTGCGCCGAGTGCGAGCTTCGGGTCGTTCAGGTTGAAGTCGACGGTCGTCACGTCGCCCGCGAGCGTCACGCCGAGCGGGCCACCCAGGCGCATCGGCCGCAGCTCGGCGACGAATGCGTTCAGGTCGAGGTTCGCGACCTTCAGGTCGAAGCGGCCCTTGCCGCCCGCAAGCGTGCCGTTGCCCGTCACGCTGCCGTCGCGGATCAGCTTCAGCGCGAGCGCGTCGATCCGCTGCGCGTGCGCGTCGAGATGCACGTTCGCGTGCGCGTCGATCACCGGCAGCAGATGGTCGCCGAGCGTGCCGGGTTTCGCGTTGACGATCGACACCGGGCCCGTCACCGCGAAACCCTTCGCGGGCGCGGACCCGGCCGGCGCGGTCACGGGCGCGAGTTCCGCGCGCACCGCGAGATCGGCGGCCGGTGCGCCGGGCGCGAGCGCCTGCGGGTTCACGTGATCGAACGCGAGCGACGCGCGCGTGAGCGGCACCGCGCCAAACGGCGCGGCCTCGACGTGCGCGCGCCCGTTCAGCTTCATCCCGCTCGCGTCGACGTCGGCGACGAGCGCCTCGAGCGAGCCCGACACCCGCGCACGCGCATCGACCGGCTCGTCGGACAGCTTGCCCGCATACGTGGCTTCGCCCGTCAGCGCGAACGGCTTCACGCCGTCGAGCTTCGCGCGCGCGGTCAGCGCGCCGTACGGCGTATCGACGCCGTCGAGCACGAGTTCATGGTGACGGCCGTCGCTGCGGCCGTTCAGCGCGAGATGGTCGAACTGGGTCGTCGAGCCGCCGTCGTGGATCGCCAGGCGATCGACGCGCAGGTCGTCGATCCGCAACTGCAGCGGCAGGCTCAGGTCCTGCGGCGTCGCACTCGGTGTCGGCGGCCCCGGTGCGATCCGCACGTCGATCGTGCCGGCGCGAAGATAGGCGATGGACAGCCGCCACGGCGCGCGGGTCAGGGCCCAGCGGCCGTCGAGCCGGTCGATGCGGATTTCGGTACCGGTGCCGTCGGGGCTCGTCCACGCGAAACCGCGCAACCGCACGCCGGTCGCGAGCGAGCCGCCGTCGAGCGTGCCCGCGAGCCGCGCGCCGAGCACGCGCTCGGCCACCTGCCACGCGAGCCGCGTGCCGTGCTCGGTCGTCACCGCGGCCAGCACGAGCCCGGCCGCCAGCACGACGAGCAGCACGACCGTCGCGAGCGTCCACGCGACGAACCGCCCGATGCGCGCAACGGGCCCGCCGCGCGGCACGCGCGGCGGCGCGTCGGGCGCGCCGTCGGGCGAGTCCGGATCGTGAGGCGGCGGCGTGTCGTTCGGGTCCTTCGTCATGCGGTTTGTCGATGAAGCGGTACGGTCAGAAAGCGATGCCGAGCGTCAGGTACGGGCGCACGCTATGGTTGCGCAACCCGTATGCGAGGTCGACGTTGATCGGGCCGACGGGGCTGCGCCAGCGCGCGCCGACGCCGACACCCGGGTAGAACACGCGCTCGCCCCACGCATCGGTGGCGGTGCCGATGTCGAAGAACGTCGCGGCGCCCCAGTCGCGGTTGAACCAGTGCTGGTATTCGGCGGTGCCCGTCATCAGGTACTTGGTCGGCAGCACGGAGCCGTCGACGTTGTTGCCGATGCTCTGGTAACCGTAGCCGCGCACCGAGTTCGAGCCGCCCGCGCGGAACAGCAGCGACGCCGGCACGCCGGTCGAGCTGCCGCTCGTGAATACGCCGCCGAGCTCCGCGCGGAACACGAACAGGTCGCGCTTGCCGATCGGCAGGTACTGCTGGCCGCGCGCGTAGCCGCGGACGAAGGACTGGTCGGTCAGCACGCCCTTGACCGCGAAGCCGGCCTCGGCGTGGATCAGGTTGCCGGAACGCGGGAACAACGGATCGTCGACGTTGCGGCGCGTCCACGCCCATTGCGGCACCAGCGCGCGGCTCGTGGTCGGCCCCGCGCCGTTCTGGTCGAGCCGGTCCTGGTAGAACATCAGCGAATACGAATAGTCGATGAACTGGCCGGTGCGCGTGCGCTGCGCGCCGACCCGCGCGCTGTAGATGCGCGTGTCCGACACGTTGGTGTTCGTGTACGACGCGAGCACGCTGTTGGTCCAGCCCTTCTCGCCCGGCGGCATTGACAGCTGGACCTGCCCGTATTGCTGGATCTGGTCGAGCCGGCCCGACACGGTGAGCGGCCACGCGGCGCCGAACGTGTCGAGATACGTATAGGAACCCTGCACGTGCGGCCCGGTATCGGTGGCAAAGCCGACGCCGCCACGGATGTTGTTGTACGGGAACTCGCTGACCTTCACGTGCACGGGCGTGCGCTCGGGCTTCGCCGTATCGTCGCCGACGTCGATCGCGACGCTCGCGTAGTACGGCGTGTTCTGCAACTGCCGCTGCAGTTCGGCGATCCGCTGCACGTCGTAGATCTCGCCTTCCGACAACGGATTGACGTTCGTGACGATCTTTTCCGGATAGCGCCGCACGCCGTCGACGTCAACTTTGCCGATCGTGAACGTCGGGCCGCTGTCGAACGTGACCGCGAGTGTCGCGCGCTGCGTGCGCGGGTCGATGCGCGCCTCCGACGACGCGATCTTCGCGCCGAGATAGCGGCGCGACTGCAGTTGCTTGAGCGCCGCGCCCTTCGCGCCGTCCCAATCGGACTGCGTGAACGGATCGCCCGGCTTCAGCGAAAACGCGAAACGGGTCGCGGCTTCCTGCTTCGGATCCTCGGTGTCGATCGGCCCCTTGAACGTCAGGTCGACGGTCGACACGACCGTCTGCTTCCCCGGATCGACCGCGATGCGTACGTCGCGCTTGCCGTCGTGCGTGCGCACGTCGGTGCGCACGACCGGCGAGAAATAGCCGGCCGTCGCGGTCAGGTCGCGCACCTGTTGCGGCGTGGCAGTGACGAGGAAGTCGAACTGGTCGTCGCTGATGTCGTCGCGCTTCGCGAAGCGCGCGATATCGAGATGCGACTTGAGCAGCTTGCGAACCGAGCGCGGCGCGTCGATGTCGACGTCGTACTTCGCGTGGGCCGGCAACGCGAAGCACGCGGCGAGGCAACCCGCGACGGTCACCCGCGCGGCACGGGCCGCGGCGGCGGCGCGATTGCATTCCACGCGCGAGCCCGCGTCATGTACCGTGTGTGCTTGCTGGTTCGACTGCCCCGCCAAATATGACCTCGCCCTCGGTTGACACGGTTTTGTGGAAAACCCTGTATTTGACCACAGGGCGTGGGCGTCAAAGCTTAATGTTTGTAAACCGCTGCTCAAGCGAGCGTGGCCACGGCGTCATGCCTGGCGGCGCGCTTCCGGATGCTGACTGCGCGCCAGCCCGCGGATTCGACGCGCGATTGCCGCCGGCCGTTCCCGCGATGCGGTAAAATCCCGCCATCGTGAATCCGGCGCATCGTGCGCCGCCCGAAACGGAAAACCCAGCCATGCCGTACCAGTCCGATGTCACGCAGTTCCTGAACCAGCTCAAGCAACAGAAGCCGACGCTCGAGGAAGAGCAGCGCAAGGGCCGTTCCCTGCTGTGGGACAAGCAGCCGATCGACCTCGAAGAGCGCGCCGAGCAGCAGGAATCGCGCGTGAAGCAAACGTCGTACGTCTACTACCAGAACTTCTGACGACGTGAGCGCCGCTGACGAGGCCAGCGCCGCCCGGCAGGACGACGCGATCGCCGCGCCCGCGGGCGCCGATTCGACGCCCGACACGGTCGACGGTGTCGCGGCATTCGCTCGCCTGTACGGCGAGCCGCTCTTCAAGCTGCCGCAGGATCTCTACATCCCGCCAGATGCGCTCGAGATCTTCCTCGAGACCTTCGAAGGCCCGCTCGACCTGCTGCTCTACCTGATCCGCAAGCAGAACTTCAACGTGCTCGACATCCCGATGGCGCAGGTCACCGCGCAATATCTGGGCTACGTCGACCAGATCCGCACGTCGAACCTCGAGCTCGCGGCCGAGTACCTGCTGATGGCCGCGATGCTGATCGAGATCAAGTCGCGGATGCTGCTGCCGGTCAAGAAGGCCGACACCGGCGAGGAAGCCGAGGATCCGCGCGCCGAACTCGTGCGCCGCCTGCTCGAGTACGAGCAGATGAAGCTCGCCGCGCAGCGGCTCGACCAGTTGCCGCAGCTCGGCCGCGACTTCCTGCGCGCCGAGGTCTACATCGAGCAGAGCGTCACGCCGCGCTTCCCCGACGTGAATTCGGACGACCTGCGCGCGGCATGGGCCGACGTGCTCAAGCGCGCGAAGCTCGTCCAGCACCACAAGATCTCGCGCGAGGAGCTGTCGGTGCGCGAACACATGAGCCTGATCCTGCGCCGGCTGCAGAACGCGCGCTTCATGGAGTTCGCCGAGCTGTTCGACACGTCGCGCGGCGTACCGGTCGTCGTCGTGAATTTCATCGCGATGCTCGAACTCGCACGCGAATCGCTCCTCGAGATCACACAGGCCGAGCCGTTCGCGCCGATCTACGTGCGTCTCGCATACCTGCCGGCGTAACGCCCACGCCCGCCCTTCCCGTTCTCCCGATTCATCCCGGCACACTTGCCGCGTCACCGTAGCCCGGCGCGGCCGTTGCCGGCACGTCCGGTTAAAAAGTGAACGATCGTTCTTTTTTCGATGCGTTTGGCGGCCAAATCCTCTACAATCCGCCGACGCCCGATGCGCCGCCCGCGCGCCGGCGTTCTCCGCTTCGACCCCGACGCCGCTGCTGCGGCGCCAACGCGCGCCTGCGCGAGGAACCCGCTACCCGATCATGAAAGTCATCAGCTCGATCCATGAACTGCGCGACCAGCTGCGCGGACAGAACCGCACGGCGTTCGTGCCGACGATGGGCAACCTGCACGAAGGGCACCTGTCGCTGATGCGCCTCGCGCGCCAGCACGGCGACCCGGTCGTGGCGAGCATCTTCGTCAACCGGCTGCAATTCGGCCCGAACGAGGATTTCGACAAGTATCCGCGCACGCTCCAGGACGATATCGAGAAGCTGCAGAAGGAAAACGTCTACGTGCTGTTCGCGCCGACCGAGCGCGACATGTACCCGGAACCGCAGGAATACCGCGTGCTGCCGCCGGACGATCTCGGCGGGATTCTCGAAGGTGAATTCCGGCCCGGCTTCTTCACCGGCGTGTGCACGGTCGTGGCCAAGCTGATGGCCTGCGTGCAGCCGCGCGTCGCCGTGTTCGGCAAGAAGGACTACCAGCAGCTGATGATCGTGCGCCGCATGTGCCAGCAGCTCGCGCTGCCGGTCGACATCATCGCCGCCGAAACCGTGCGCGACGAGGACGGCCTCGCGCTGTCGTCGCGCAATCGCTACCTGTCGGCCGACGAGCGCAGGGAAGCGCCCGAACTCGCGAAGACGCTGCAGCGCATGCGCGAAAGCGTGCTCGGTGGCGAACGCGACCTCGGCAAGCTCGAAGACATGGCCCGCACGCATCTGTCCGGCCGTGGCTGGGCGCCCGACTACCTCTCGATCCGCCGCCGCGCGAACCTGATCGCGCCGAACGCGGCCGAGCTCGAAGCCGGCGAACCGCTCGTCGTCGTCGCCGCCGCGAAGCTCGGCGCGACGCGCCTCATCGATAACCTGGAAATCTGACGGGCGCCCGCCCGCGCCTCTCACGACGCATCACGGAGACACCATGCAGCGCCATATGCTCAAATCGAAGATCCACCGCGCGGCCGTCACGCACTGCGAGCTGCACTACGAAGGCTCGTGCGCGATCGACGAAGACCTGCTCGAAGCCTCGGGCATCATCGAGAACGAACGGATCGACATCTGGAACATCAACAACGGCGAGCGCTTCTCGACGTACGCGATCAAGGGCGAGCGCGGCAGCGGGATGATCTCGCTGAACGGCTCGGCCGCCCGTCGCGCACAGCTTGGCGACCTCGTGATCATCGCGGCCTTCGCGATGGTCGATGAAGCCGAACTGCAAGCCGGCTGGAAGCCGAAGCTCGTGTTCATCGACGACGGCAACAAGATCAAGGGCCACCGCGATCACGTGCCGACGCAGAACTGGACCTGACCTGACCGGCCGCCCGCGCGCCGTGGTGCGCGGGAGCGGCTGCGCCGCTTGCGGTCGAAGGGCCGGATGCCGTGTACCACGGGATCCGGCCCTTTCTCATTTCATCGCAAGCCGGCCTGCCGGCCGTGCGATCAGGACGCCTTGGCGGCCTTCTCCGGCTTCTCCGCCTTCTGCACCCGGCGTTCGGCCCATTCGACGATCGGCCGCCACTGTTCGAGATCCTTCTCGACCCGGCTCTTCGCGACGTCCCACAGCGTGAGGCCATGCGCGGCGATCTGCACGTAGTTCTGCGTGTCGCGCACGTAGCCGAGCACCGGCAGGCCGAGCCCTTCGACGAACCGGTGAAGCTGGTCGGACGAGCGCGTGCGCGCATCGACCCGCATCCCGACGATCCCGACCTCGACGCTGCCCTTGCGCACGGCCTTCTCGCCGGCGAGGCGCTCCAGAAACTGTTGCGTGGCCAGAATATCGAACATCGACGGCTGCAGCGGCACGATCACCCTGTCAGCCAGTTGCAGCGCGACGTTGAGCCGGTTGCCGTGCAGGCCGGCCGGCGTGTCGATCACCGCGTATTCGAGGCCGCGCGGAGGCTTCGTCGGCGCGTCCGGATCGAGCTCCCATGCCTCGATCGCCGGCAATCCGGCCGGCCGCAGGTCGAGCCACGCATGTGCGGACTGCTGCCGGTCGAGATCGGCGAGCGCGACCCATGCGCCCTGCGCCGCGAAATAGCCGGCAAGATTGGTGGACAGCGTGCTCTTCCCCACGCCGCCCTTCGGATTCGCCACCACGATCACCGTCATGAATTCCCCCGAAAAAGCCGCGCGGCGCCCAGCCGCATGGCTGGCGCCGCTCGATTGCGGATACAGGGAGCGATGATATCGGCAAACGGGGTGTCACCGGAACGGGTTGCGCCGCACCATGCCGGCTTACCGACTCCTTACACACGCTGAACCGCGGCCTCGCGTGCGCCGAGCGCGAACGCGCCGCCGCCCAGCAGCGCCTGCACGGCGAGCGTGACGGCCCAGAACGCCGGATATTCCCAACCGCCGTTCGGTGACGCGAAGCTCCAGCCGTTCGGCAGATGCGCGGCGGTCGCGCCGAGCATGAACGGCAGCAGCACGAGCGCGGCGACGCGCACCCGGAAGCCCGCGAGCAGCGCCAGGCCGCCGGCCAGTTCGACGAACGTCGTCAGGTACGCGAGCCAGCCCGGCAGGCCGATCGACGCAAAGAACTGCGCGGTGCCGGGCAGCGTGAAGACGAACACCTTCTGCGCGACGTGCGCGAGATACAGCACGCCGAGCGCGACGCGCAGCAGGGTCGCGGCGAAATCGTTGAGGCGATTGGGGTTCATGGCGAATTCCTTCGTGAGTGGTGTGAATGGATTGCACTCTATTCGAATCAATTCGACCGATAAACGCGCCAATTCGCTTTAACTGATTCCTTTATGGAGTTAATCGGGACGTAAAAAGGGGCATGACCGATCATGCCCCGCACCATGCATCAGTAACCGTAACCGCTCTTCCCTTGTGTGGCGTCGCCGGAACCGGACTGGCTACCGCTTGATCCGTACGAATCGCACGCATGCGCAACCGCCGACACGCCCAGCAACGCCGCGAGCAGCACGCTCCACCACCATCGAGCCTTCATCGCGCACTCCTCCAGGCGGACATCCGCCCTCCTCTGTTGTACGCGATCAGGCGGAAAAAGCGAGGGCTGGCAGCCGGCACGTCAACGAAATTCGGCGTACAGCGCGTCGAGGTCGAGATGGTCGGCGAACGTGTCGGCCAGCCGCTCGAGCGACGCCTCGCGCAGCGCCGGATAGTCGATCCGTTCCGCGCCGTCGAGCCCGGCCCACGCGAGCAGCGCCGTGCAGGCGTCGGGCGAGTCGAACAGCCCGTGCACATAGGTCGCGAGGATCTGCCCGTCGGCGGAAACCGCGCCGTCCGGGCGTGCCCCGTCCTGCGCGGCATCGGCTGCCAGCGCCAGCGCGGGCGACGCGAGCGCGGGCCCGTGCGTGTCGCCCATGTGGATCTCGTAGCCGCGCACGGCGGCCCCGCCCGTCAGCGCGAGATGCCCCGTGACGTTCTTCAGCGTCTTGTCGGACTGCAGCGTCGTGTCGAAATCGAGCAGTCCGAGCCCCGGCACGCTGCCGGGCGCACCTTCGAGGCCGAGCGGATCGTCGAGCGTGCGGCCGAGCATCTGCATCCCGCCGCAGATGCCGATCACCTTGCCGCCGTAGCGCAGATGGCGACGGATCAGCGTGTCCCAGCCTGCGTCGCGCAACCATGCGAGATCGCGCTGCACGCTCTTCGAACCGGGCAGGATCAGCAGGTCGGCATCCGGCACGGGGCCGCTCTTCCAGTACGTGAATTCGACCTGCGGATGCGCGCGCAGCGGATCGAAATCGGTGTGGTTGCTGATGCGCGGCAGCGCCGGCACGACCACGCGCAGCACGCCGGCGTCACCCCGTGCGGCGGCGCTGCGCGCCTGCGCGGGCAGCATGTCCTCGGCGTCGAGCAGCAGGCCGTGCAGGTACGGCAGCACGCCGAACACGGGCTTGCCCGTCTGCGCGCGCAGCCAGTCGAGCCCCGGTTCGAGCAGCTTGAAATCGCCGCGGAAGCGGTTGATCACGAAGCCGCGCACGCGTGCGCGCTCGCTGCCGGACAGGCACGCGAGCGTACCGACCAGGTGCGCGAACACGCCGCCACGGTCGATGTCGGCGACGAGCACGACCGGGCAGTCGACCCGTTCGGCAAAACCCATGTTCGCGATGTCGCCGGCGCGCAGGTTGATCTCCGCCGGGCTGCCGGCGCCCTCGACGATCACCGTGTCGTAGCCGGCGCGCAGCCGCGCGTACGACTCGAGCACTGCATCGAACGCGACCGGCTTGTAGTCGTGATACGCGCGCGCATTGAGGTTCATGCGCGCCTTGCCGTGGATGATCACCTGCGCGCCGCGATCGCTCGTCGGCTTCAGCAGCACGGGGTTGAAATCCGTATGCGGCGCGACGCCCGCGGCCAGTGCCTGCAGCGCCTGCGCGCGGCCGATCTCGCCGCCGTCGGCCGTCACCGCGCTGTTGAGCGCCATGTTCTGCGGCTTGAACGGCGCAACGCGCGCGCCGGCCCGGCGCGCCAGCCGGCACAGGCCCGCGACGAGCGTGCTCTTGCCCGCGTCGGAAGTCGTGCCCTGGATCATCAGCGTACCGCGCGGCCGCGGCTCGGGTGCATTCATCGTGTCAAGCTCGTCGCGAAGCAAAGGCCGCATTATCGCCCGCACCGGCATGCCCGCGCCGTTACAATCACGCGATGATTCCGCACGACCTCACCTTCGTCCTCGGCGGCGCACGCTCGGGCAAGAGCGCGCACGCCGAGCGGCTCGCCGCCGACAGCGGCCGTCCCGTCACGTACATCGCGACCGCGACCGCCGCCGATGCCGAATTCGCGCAGCGCATCGCGCACCATCGCGCGCGCCGGCCGGCCGAATGGGGGTTCGCCGATGCGCCGGTCGACCTCGCCGGCACGCTCGCGCGGCTCGACGATCCGCACGCATGCCTGCTCGTCGATTGCCTGACGCTGTGGCTCACGAACCTGCTGTGCCCGGCCGACGGCGAACCGCTCGACGATACGCAGTACGCGGCGCAGGTCGACCGGCTCGAGCACGCATTGCGCGGTGCGCGCGCGAAGGTAATCGTGGTCAGCAACGAGATCGGGCTCGGCGTCGTGCCGCTCGGGTCGGTCACGCGCCGCTACGTCGACGAACTCGGGCGCCTGAACCAGCGCGTCGCCGCGCTCGCGACGCACGTGACGCTGCTCGTCGCCGGGCTGCCGCTCGACCTCAAGGCGGGAGCGCCGTCATGCTGATGCTGTCGCTGCCCGTCGTCGCGATGTTCGCCGTCGCAGCCGCGATCGTCGACCGCGCGATCGGCGAACCGGCCGGCTGGCACCCGCTCGTCGCGTTCGGCCGCCTCGCCGCACGTATCGAAGGCGCGCTGAACACGGGCCGGCGCGGCCGGGTGACCGGCGTCGCCGCGTGGATCGCGGCGGTCGTGCCGCCGGTCGCCATCGCGGCATGGCTCGCAGCCGTGCTGCCGTGGCCGCTCGCAGCCGCGCTGCACATCGCGCTGCTGTGGTTCGCGCTCGGCGCGAAAAGCCTCGCCGACCACGTTGCACCGATCGCTGCTGCGTTGCTGCGGCATGACCTCGGCGCCGCCCGCACGCTGACCGCGCGCATCGTGTCGCGCGACACGAGCGATGCGGACGAAGGCGCGCTGTCGCGCGCGGCCGTCGAATCGGCGCTGGAGAACGGCAACGACGCGATCTTCGGCGCGCTGTTCTGGTTCGTCATCGCGGGCGGCCCCGGTGCACTGCTGTTCCGGCTCGCGAACACGCTCGACGCGATGTGGGGCTACCGCACGCCGCGCTTCCTGACCTTCGGCTGGGCCGCCGCGCGCCTCGACGACGCACTGAACTGGATTCCCGCGCGCCTCACGGCCGCGAGCTACGCGCTGCTCGGCGACACGGCCTCCGCATGGCGCTGCTGGCGCACGCAGGCGCGCCACTGGGACAGCCCGAACGCGGGCCCGGTGATGGCTGCCGGCGCCGGCAGCCTGAACGTGCAGCTCGGCGGCCCGGCCGTCTATCACGGCGAGATCGAGGATCGTCCCGCGCTCGGCACCGGCGCAACGGCGACCGCCATCCACATCGTCGCCGCGCTGTCGCTCGTCACGCGCACGCTTGCCCTGTGGCTCGCGCTGCTGGTTGCGAGCGGCGCACTCGTCATGGCCACCCATCATGTCTGACATCCTCATCGCGCACGGCGGCAACCTGCACGAAGCCGCACGCCGCCACGGCATTCCGTACGACGCGTGGCTCGACCTGTCGACCGGTATCAATCCGGTCGGCTATCCGGTACCGCCCGTCCCGGCCGACGCATGGCGCCGGCTGCCCGACGACGGCGACGGCCTCGCGGCCTGCGCCGCCCAGTACTACCACGCCCCCGATCCCGCCCACGTGCTGCCGGTCGCCGGCAGCCAGGCCGCGATCCGCGCGTTGCCCGCGCTGCTGCCGACCGGCGACGCCGGCGTCGCCACGCTCGCGTACGGCGAATACGCACCGGCCTTCGCGCGCCACGGCCATCGCGTCGTCACGCTCGACATCGCCGCGGATACGTTGACTGCGACGCTGCGCCACGTCATCGTCGGGAATCCGAATAATCCGACCGCCCAGTTCGTACCGGCCGCGCGCCTGCTCGGCTGGCATGCGCAACTCGCCGCGCGCGGCGGCACGCTGATCGTCGACGAGGCGTTCGCCGATACGGGCGCGACGCAGTCGCTCGCGCCGCAGGTCGATCGCCCAGGCCTCGTCGTGCTGCGTTCGGTCGGCAAGTTCTACGGGCTCGCCGGCATCCGCGCCGGCTTCGTGCTCGCGTGCCCCGAACAGATCGTCGCACTGCGCGACATGCTCGGCGCATGGACGGTCGGCGGCCCCGCGCGCCACGCGGTCGCCGCGGCGTTCGCCGATCGCGCGTGGCAGGCTGCGGCCCGCGAACGGCTCGCGGCCGACGGCGAGCGGCTGGCCGCGCTGCTGCGCGCATATGGCTTCGCGGTTCGCGCGACACCGCTCTTCAGCTGGACCGATGATCCGCGCGCCGCGGCGCTGCATGCGGCACTCGCGGCACGCGGCATCTGGACGCGACACTTCCCGGCACCGTCGAGCGTACGCGTCGGCCTGCCGGGCAGCGAAGCGGAATGGCAGCGCCTCGGCGACGCGCTCGCGCACTGCGTGCCGCTGCTGCAACGGGAATCCGCATGACTCCGCGCATGTTCCGCCGGCTCACACCGGTCGCGATGCTGTCCGCGCTCACCTACGCGTCGTTCGCCCACGCCGATGTCACGACGCGCGACGACGCTGGCAATACCGTCATGCTGCCGGCGCCCGCGCAGCGCGTGATCAGCCTCGCGCCGCACGCGACCGAGCTGGTCTACGCGGCCGGCGGCGGCGCAAAGCTCGTCGGCACCGTCACGTACAGCGACTATCCGCCCGCCGCGCAAGCGATACCGCGCGTCGGCGACAACAAGGCGCTCGACCTCGAGCGGATCGCCGCGCTGAAGCCCGACCTGATCGTCGTCTGGCGGCACGGCAATGCCGAGCGGCAGACCGACGCGCTGCGCGCGCTGCACATCCCGCTGTTCCTCAGTGAGCCGAAGCATCTCGACGACGTATCGACGTCGCTGCGCCGGCTCGGCACGCTGCTCGGCACGCAGCCGGTTGCCGATGCAGCCGCGGCCGCCTATACGCGCGACATCGCGGCGCTGCGCACGCGTTACGCTGCGCGCGCGCCCGTCACGATGTTCTTCCAGGTCTGGGACCGGCCGCTGATGACGCTCAACGGCACGCACCTGATCAACGACGTGATCGAGCTGTGCGGCGGGCGCAACGTGTTCGCATCACTCAAGCCGCTCGTGCCGACCGTCACCGACGAGGCCGTGCTCGCGGCGAATCCGGAGGCGATCGTGACGACCAGCGCGGGCATGACGCGCTCCGACGAACCGTTGCCGAGCCTGGCGCGCTGGCGCGCATGGCCCGCACTGACGGCCGTCGCGCGCAACAACCTGTTTGCGATCGACGGCGATCTGCTGACGCGGCCGTCACCGCGGATCGCGCAGGGTGCGGCCGCGCTGTGCGAGGATCTCGATGCCGCGCGTGCGCGGCGGCCGGCACGCTGATTTCCGGTGACTTGCGCGCTCATCGCGCACCTGCGCCCGATGTGACCGCTATCTGAGGAGACCGATTGATCGCGCGCCGTGTCGTTCACACGCAGACGCCCGCGCGCCTATTCGTCCCAGTGCACCACTTCCCACGTTCGCGCGGCGGCATCCGCGCGCAGCCAGACGACACCCCCGGTCGGCACTGGCCGCGACAACAGCGTGTCGAGCGGCACGCACAGCACATGCGACGCGAATGCGCGGATCACGCCCGCATGCGTCACCACCCATTGCGGGCCATCGCACTGCGCAACCGCATCGGCCCGCCGTGCCACGCGCGCGGCGAACTGCGCAACGCTTTCGCCGCCATGCGCACACGCATGCATCAGGTCGGCCGCCCACGCGTCGAGCGCCGCGCGATCGATATCGTCCCAGCGCCGCATTTCCCACGCGCCGAAATCCATTTCCTGCCAGTCCGCATCGCACCGCAGCGGCACGTCGCATGCCTGTGCGAGCCATTCGGCAACCGACGCGCAGCGCGTCAGCGGACTCGTCCAGACCTGTTCGGGAAACGGCGCGCAGAGTGCCGACAGATGCGCGCGCACGGCCTGCGCGCCGACGTCGGCCGGTACGGCGAGCGGCACGTCGCTGCGTCCGTAGCAGATGCCCGGCTCGACGCCGACGGCCGGATGACGGATCAGGACGACGTCCATCCGAGCACCACGAGATAGATCGCCAGTTCGCACAGTTGCTGCGCGAAGCCGAGACAGTCGCCCGTATAGCCGCCGATCCGATTCACGAAATAGCGGGCGGCCCACGCGCGCACGAGCATGAGCACGACGCATGCGACGACACCCATGCGCCAGTCGGGCCAGAACAGCCAGGGCAAGCCGAATAGCGCCGCGACGCACGCCGCGCGTGCGCCCATCCGTTGCGCGACCGGTTTCGCCTTGCCTTCGGGCCGCACGTAGTCGAGCGTCATCAGCAAGCTCACGGCCGCCGCGCGGCTCGCCGCGTGCGCCGCGATCATCGTCCATGCGGCACGCAACGGCAGCATCGATGCAAGCGCCTGCCATTTCAGGCCGAGCGAGATCACGAGCGCGACCGCGCCGAACGTGCCGATCCGCGAGTCGTGCATGATGCGCAGCACGTCGTCGCGCGTATAGCCGCCGCCGAACGCATCGCAGCTGTCGGCCAGGCCATCCTCGTGAAAGGCGCCCGTTGCGAGCAGCGTCGCGGCCATCGACAGCCCGACCGCGATCGACGGGGGCAGCACACGCAGCGCGACGAGATAGACGAGCGCGCCCCACGCGCCGACACATGCGCCGACGAGCGGAAAATAACGCGCGGCCTGATCGAGATCGCCGGCCGCATAACCGATCGAGCGCGGCACGGGCACGCGCGTGAAATAGCCGAGCGCGACGAAGAAGTAGCGCAGTTCGGCCCGCACGCCACGCGCGCGATCAGGCGTCACGATTGTCGACGCCGGCGGATTCGAAGCTCGCCATTTCGGTGAGGAACGCAGCCGCCGCACGCACGAGCGGCAGCGCGAGCGCCGCGCCGGTGCCTTCGCCGAGCCGCAGGTCGAGCGCGAGCAGCGGCTTCGCGCCGAAATGCTCGAGCATGCGCCGGTGCCCGGCCTCGTGCGACGTATGCGAAAACACGCAGTAATCGCGCACGCCGGGCACGATGCGCTCGGCGACGAGCAGCGCAGCCGTCGCGATGAAGCCGTCGACGAGGATCGTCATCCGCTCGCTCGCGGCCGCGAGATACGCGCCCGTCATCATCGCGATCTCGAAGCCGCCGAACGTCGCGAGCACGTCGAGCGGCGCAATCGCGTGCGAGTGCTTGACGAGCGCACGGCCGAGCACCGCGCGCTTGTGCGCGAGGCCCTGGTCGTCGAGGCCCGTGCCGCGCCCGACGCAGGCATCGATCGGCACGCTGAGCAGGCGGCTCATCAGGCATGCGGCCGACGACGTGTTCGCGATCCCCATCTCGCCGAAGCCGATCACGTTCGTGCCGAGCGACGCATGCAGGCGCACGCGCGCCGCGCCGGCCGTAATCGCCGTCATCGCCTCGTCGCGCGTCATCGCCGGCTCCGCCGCGAAGTTGCGTGTGCCGCGCGCGACCGGCAGCGACACCAGCCGGTCGGACAGCGGCAGCGGCGACGCGACGCCCGCATCGACGATCTCGAGCCCGCTCTGCGCGGCGCCCGAGAACGCGTTGATTGCCGCGCCGCCGGCGAGGAAATTCGCGACCATCTGGGCGGTCACCGCTTGCGGATAAGGACTCACGCCCTCGGCGGCAATCCCGTGATCGCCGGCAAACACGATCATCACGGGACGCTGTATGACCGGCCGCTCGGTGTGCTGGATCAGGCCGATCTGCAGCGCGATCGCCTCGAGCTGGCCGAGGCTGCCGGGCGGCTTGGTCTTGTGGTCGATCACGTGCTGCAGGCGCTTGCGCAGCGCGTCGTCGAGCGGCGCAATCGCGGGCGGGAAGTGGGTCGGGGTCGTCATCGAAAAGCCGTGTCGTTGGCGCGGTATGCGCCGCGCATCGGAAAAGGAAAGGTCATTGTCGCTCGGGCCACGCCGGCAGCAGCGCATCGCGGCCGTTCTCGCGGATCAGCACCAGCGGATAACCGAACGCGTCGCTCGCGCGCTCGGGCGTCAGCACGTCGTGTACGGGGCCGGCCCACGCGTGGCCGCGGCCGTCGAGCAACAGCGCGTGCGTCGCGAAACGCCGCGCGAGATTCAGATCATGGCACGAGAACAGCACCGTGCGCGGGCCCGCGTCGAGCCATGCGGCCAGCGCGGTCAGGCAATCGATCTGGTGATGCAGGTCGAGATGCGCGAGCGGTTCGTCGAGGAGCATCAACGGCGCGTCCTGGCACAGCGTCGCGGCCAGCGCGACGCGCTGCCGCTCGCCGCCCGACAGCGACAGCACGTCGCGCGACGCGAGCGCGGTGAGGTCGAACGTCGCCAGCGCGTCGCGCGCGGCTGCGCGATCGCCGTCGCGCTCCCAGCCCCAGCCGCCGAGATACGGAAAGCGGTTGAGCAGCACCGTGTCGAACACGGTCGCGCTGAATACGTCGTGCAGTTGCTGCGGCATCAGCGCGCGGCGCTGCGCGAGCTGCTCGGGCGGCCATGCGGCAAGCGGCCGGCCGTCGATCTCGACCTGTCCGCCGGCTGGCGGCTGCAGCCCGGCGAGGGTCGCAAGCAGCGTCGTCTTGCCCGCGCCGTTCGGCCCGGCGACGCACCAGATCTCGCCGGGGCGGAACGCCCGGGTGAAGCCGTCGAGCAGCGTGCGTGCGCCGGCCTTCAGCGTCAGGTCGACGGCCGCGTAGTTCATGTCGCCGGCCGTGGCGTGCAGTGCGGCCCCCGTCATCGCATCGGCCTCCTCAACAACATCCACAGGAACACCGGCACGCCGATCAACGCGGTCATCACGCCGACCGGCAATTGCGCGGGCGCGATCGCGGTGCGGGCGAGCAGGTCGGCCGCCATCACGCCGCCGCCGCCCGCGAGCATCGCGGCCGGCAGCAGCATCCGCTGGTCGTTGCCGAAGGCGAGCCGCAGTGCATGCGGCACGACGAGGCCGACGAAGCCGATCGTGCCGGCCGTCGTCACCGCGGCCGCGGCCGCCAGCGACGCGA
The DNA here is from genome assembly GCF_030482905.1 of Burkholderia sp. AU45251. Classification (NCBI taxonomy): domain Bacteria; kingdom Pseudomonadati; phylum Pseudomonadota; class Betaproteobacteria; order Burkholderiales; family Burkholderiaceae; genus Burkholderia; species Burkholderia sp. AU45251. The sequence goes on from NZ_JAUJQH010000021.1 coordinate 81,412, forward strand.
CGAGATAAATCCGCACGCGCAGGCGCGCAACGGGCACGCCGAGCGCGAGCGCGGTCGCATCGCCGCGCAGCAGCACGTTCAGTTGCGGCGCGGCCGGCAGCGCGACGCAGGCGGCCAGCAACAGCGCGCCCCACGCGAACCACGGCGCGGTCACGCCGTTCAGGTCGCCGGTCAGCCAGAAGATGATCCCGCGCAATCGTGCATCGGGTGCAAGCGACAGCAGCAACGTGACGAGCGCGCCCCACCCCGCCGCGATCACGACGCCCGTGAGCAGCAGCCGCGGCGACGCGTCGCGCGACTCGCCGCGCCACAGCTCGCGGCGCGCGAGACCGAGCACGAGCGCGACCGATACGAGCGAGCCGGCGAACGCCGATGCGTCGACGAGCCACCACGCGCCGCCCGCGATCATCGCGACGAGCGCGAAGCCGGCCGCGCCGCCCGATACGCCGAGCACGTACGGCTCCGCGAGTGGATTGCGCAACAGCACCTGCAACAGCGCACCGGCGAGCGCAAGCAGCGCGCCGCATGCGAAGCCCGCGAGCGCGCGGGGCAGGCGCAGCGTGCGGACGATGTCGGCAAACAGCGCGTCGCCGCCATGCGGCACGAGCGACGCAAGCGCCTGCCATGGCGACATCGGCACGCTGCCGATTGACAGCGACGCAACGAACAGCAACGCGACCGCCGCGGCGAGCGCGGCCCAGATCGCAGTGGCGCGCGCGGCGCTCATGCCGCGCACGGCGCCGCACACGACGTGCGGCGCCCCCGCTTGCGGAGGCCGGCCGGTCGTGACTGAAGCGCCGCGCGGACGATTGGGGTCAGCATCGAAGAAGATTCCGTGAAGCATTGCGCGCCCCGCTTCCCCGCAGGCCGCGCGTCACGAAGCCCGTGCGGGCTCCCCGTCTCGGCCGGTATCCGGGCTGGCGGCGGTCCGGCTCGCCTTCCCGCGCGATGACGCGCAGTGGCCCGCGTCCGCATGCAACACCTGCACGTGAAACGCGCCCGAGCCGGCCTGCGTCACCGGACGCGGCCGCTTACCGTTGCGGGGGCAGCGCAGGTTGGCGGGCTTCCGGCACCCGCGCCCTGCTTCCCGTTTAACCGCGCGTTCCACGCGCGAGCACCGAGGCGGCGCCAGTTTAGGAGCGGGTCGCGCGAGCGTCAAGGAAGCGTCCGGACACGCACGGGACGCGCCGATTCACGGCGAGAAGCAGGGGTGTTACGACTGGAAACGTTACAGATGTCGGATTGCGCGTTATTCCGCGCTAAAATGCTGGGTCTTTAGAGGACGCAGCAAATGCTCAACGAACTCGAAACCCTATCTCAAAATATTGGCCGTCTGATTTCGCTGAACAAGCGCTATCACTCGGAACGGCTCGCGCTCGAGGAGCAGGTCGCGCAATTGCGCGCGGATGCGGACACGGTCCGCGCGGAACTCGCGCAACTGCGCGACGAACGCAATGCACTTGCGGCCGAGCGTGACACGCTATCGGCAAAGATCGACGACGCCCAGGTGAAACTGAACGCGATTCTCGAAAAGCTGCCGCGCTCGAAAAGCGCGGAGCAAGCCGACAACCAGCTCGACCTGCTGGATGCACAGGCGCGTGCGGATGGCGATGACGCGGCCAGCCACGGAGAACATGCATGAGCACCAAGCAGATCGAAGTCTCGATTCTCGGTCAGGCCTATCGGCTCGCCTGCTCGGCCGAGACCGAAGCGGCGCTGCTCGAAGCGGTCGCGCGCGTCGACGCCGAAATGTCGAAAATACGCTCGAACAGCTCGGTACGCGGCACCGATCGCATCGCCGTGATGGCAGCGCTGTCGCTCGCGTCCGAATTGCTGCGACTGCAAACGAGCGTGCGGCACGGTGAAGCATTTCCGGCGGAGGAAATCCGTCGTACAATGCACCAGATGAATGAACAGCTCGGTGCGGTGCTCGCACAGCACGAGACGCAGTAACGTTTCAATCGATGCGTCGATTCCCCTTGATCTCAGAGATCAACAGTGGTCAAATTGGCGCATCGAATCACAGTTCAGTCAGCTTCCCTGCCTGGTTCGCCAAGGTCATATATTCCTTGAACCAATGCCATGTGCACGGTTGCGGAAATTTGTAGCACGGGCGCGCGCGTCACTCTGTCTGATGTACCCGAAGTGCTGCTAACTGCGACCAATTCTGAACCTCAGGTTCAGGATGCCGGCCTAGCGGCCAAGGCGGGGGCCTATCCAACGGCATCGGGCGAAGCCCGGTGCCGTTTTCTTTTGTAGCAGCCTCTTTCTGCGTCGATCACGATCCATGCAATACTGGCTGATGAAGTCCGAACCGGACGAAGCAAGCATCGACGATCTCGCCAACGCACCGCAGCGCTCGCTGCCGTGGACGGGCGTGCGCAATTATCAGGCGCGCAATTTCATGCGCGACACGATGAAGATCGGCGACGGCGTGCTGTTCTATCACTCGAGCTGCCCCGAGCCGGGCATCGCGGGCCTCGCCGAAGTGTCGTCGACGCCCTACCCCGATCCCACGCAATTCGATCCGAAAAGCCCCTATTACGACCCGAAGTCGACTCAGGAAGCGCCGCGCTGGCTGCTCGTCGACGTGCATTACGTGAAAAAATCGCCGCTCGTGCCACTCGCCGCGCTGCGCGAACACGACGAACTCGCCGACATGCGTGTGCTCGCACGCGGCAACCGGCTGTCGATCACGCCCGTCACGCGCGCCGAATGGCGCTTCATCACCGAAAAGCTGATGAAGTAGGCACGCGCCAAAGGTCAAATCTGGTCAGTACGCACCGCCGCCGCGGAACTCGCGGCACTTTCCCGCAGCCTAAGCAACCGCTGTCGGCCGATCGGGCCGGTTGTCGTTTTTTTCGTCGCGCGGTACGCCCGCGTCGTGCACGCGCGATCCGCGTGCACGCCCTCGCACAAGGAGTCCAACAATGACCAAGAAATCCGCACTCGCGCTGTCGCTCGCCCTTGCCGCCGCCGTTCCCGTCGCGTTGACGCTCGCGTCGTCCACCGCGCACGCGCAAACCGCGAACCCGCACTTTCCGGAGCCGGCGGGCGTGTTGTCGCTGTCGTCGCAGGCCAGCACCGACGTGCCGCAGGACATCATCCACATCACGCTGTTCTACGAGCAGCAGGCCAAGGATCCGGGCAGCCTCACCGCGCAGCTGAACCAGCGCGCCGACGCAGCGCTGTCGCAAGCGAAGGGCGTATCGGGCGTCACTGCGCACACGGGCGCATTCTCCGTCTATCCGAGCACCGATCGCGATGGCAAGATCTCCGCATGGCGCGGCCGCACCGAAGTCGCGCTCGAATCGCGCGATTTCGCGGCAGCGTCGAAGCTTGCAGGCCAGTTGTCGAACCTGATGCAGGTCGCGAACGTCGAGTTCTCGCTGTCGCCGGAAGCGCAGCGCGCAGCCGAGCAGAAGCTGACGACCGAGGCGATCAAGTCGTTCCGCGCCCGCGCGGACGAAGCCGCGAAGGCCTTCGGTTACAGCAGCTACACGATCCGCGACGTGAACGTCGGCGGCGGCCGCAACGTGCAGCCGTACCCGCGCATGATGGCGATGGCCGCAGCACCGATGGACAGCGCCAAGATGAGCGCACCGATCGCGGTCGAAGGCGGCAAGGCCACCGTGTCGGTCACCGTCAACGGCTCGGTGCAGATGAAGTAACGCGCAGCGCGCGGCAGTCCGAAATGAAAAACGCCGGCCCGAGGGCCGGCGTTTTTCATTGTCCTGCATGTGGTCGATGCAAGCGTCGATGCACGTGCCGCTCGCACGTGCATCGGCATCGCATCACGCAGCGGCAGTCGCCGCGCGACGGCGATATGCCCAGACCATCAGCGCGACGCCCGCGAGGATCATCGGCAGCGACAGCCACTGCCCCATCGACAGGCCGAGCGCGAGCAGGCCGAGGAAGTCGTCGGGCTCGCGCGCGAACTCGACCGTGAAGCGTGCGAGGCCGTAGCCGATCAGGAACAGCGCGGAGATTGCGCCCATCGGCCGCGACTTGCGCGAGAAGAAGAACAGCGCGAAGAACAGCACGATACCTTCGAGCGCGATTTCATAGAGCTGCGAAGGATGGCGCGGCAGCATCTGGTATTGCATGAACACGTCGGCGAGATGCCACTTCTCGACGAGCTCCGGATGCTTCGGCAACCATGCCGCATCGTCGCGCATCGCGCCCGGGAACAGCATCGCCCACGGTGCCGACGGATCGGTCACGCGGCCCCACAGTTCACCGTTGATGAAGTTGCCGAGCCGCCCGGCCGCAAGCCCCGTCGGCACCATCGGCGCGACGAAATCGGTGACCTGCAGCCAGTGCCGCTTGCGCTGCCACGCGAACAGCATCATCGCGAGCGTCACGCCGAGGAAGCCGCCGTGAAACGACATGCCGCCCTCCCACACCTTGAACACGTCGAGCGGATGCGAGAAGTAGAAATCGGCCTTGTAGAACAGCACATAGCCAAGCCGGCCGCCGAGCACGGTGCCGAGCACGCCGTAGAACATCATGTCGTCGATGTCCTTCGCGGTCCAGCCCTGCGCCGCGACATGCGGCAGCTTCAGGCGGATCCGGCCGACGACGATCGCCGCGATGAAGCCGACGAGATACATGAGCCCGTACCAGCGCACGGCCAGCGGCCCGAGATGGATCGCAACGGGGTCGAAATTCGGGTGAATGATCATGGGTTAGCGAAGAAGTTTTCGAATGCGGTACGGCCGTCGCAAACGCGCAGCACCGCGCTTTGGACGGCACCGGCGCGTCATCGTTCACATCACGTCACGTGGCGAGGCCCTGCGCGCGCACGACGTCGATGAAGCCGGCCAGCACCGGGCTCACGTCGCCGGTGCGCCACACGAGGCCTGTCTCGACGACCGGCGCGTGACCGGCAAGCGGCCGGTAGACCACGCCGGTGCGCCGCAGGTTACGCAGCGATTGCGGCACCAGTGCGACGCCCATGCCGGCCGACACGAGGCTGACGATCGTCTGCATCTGGATCGCCTCCTGGCCGATGCGCGGGATTTCCCCCGCCGCGCCGTAGCAGCCCGTAATGATGTCATAAAAGCCGGGTGCCAAACGACGCGGAAAGATCACGAGCGGCATCGCGGCGACTTCCGCGAGATGGACGGGCTCGTCTTCCGGCGCGTTGCTCGCCGCGGCCGGCATCGCCACCACCAGCGGCTCGCGCACGACGGGCAGGTACGACAGCCCGGCCGCGTGGCGCGGCGGCACGGGCGGAATGACGAGCCCCGCGTCGATGCGGCCGGCGACGAGTTCGTCGATCTGCACGTCGCTCGTCGCCTCCGCGAGTTGCAGGTGCACCTGCGGAAAGCGCGCGCCGAACGCGCGCAGCAGCGCAGGCAGCAGCCCGTAATCGGCGGTCGATACGAACGCAAGCGACAACGAGCCGGCCTCGCCGCGCGCGAGCCGTCGCGCCAGCGGCGGCAACGCATCGGCCGATGCCAGCAGCCGGCGCACGTCGGGCAACAGCGCCGCCCCGACCGCCGTCAGCGCCACCGAACGCTTGGTGCGCGCGAACAGCGCGACGCCGAGCGCATCCTCGAGCGCACGGATCGCCTGTGACAGCGGCGGCTGCGTCATCGACAGGCGTTCGGCCGCGCGGCCGAAATGACGCTCGTCGGCGACGGTCACGAAATAGCGCCACTGGCGCAAGTCGGGAGTCGGATCGGCCATGCCTCTCTCATTCGTGAAACGACTTAATAAGCGACAAATAATATATTGGACATCCCAATCCGGAAACTCCATTCTTGACTGATCCGAACCGGCACGCCGTTCACCGGCATTGCCCAGACAACGATGGAGTCCCCCATGGCTTACAACCGTCGCTCGAAGCACATCACGCAAGGCGTGGCCCGATCGCCGAACCGCTCGATGTATTACGCACTCGGCTACCGGAAGGAAGATTTCGACAAGCCGATGATCGGTATCGCGAACGGCCATTCGACGATCACGCCGTGCAATTCCGGCCTGCAGCGGCTGTCCGACGCAGCCGTCGCGGCCGTGAAGGCGGCCGACGCGAACCCGCAGATCTTCGGCACGCCGACGATTTCGGACGGCATGTCGATGGGTACCGAAGGCATGAAGTACTCGCTCGTGTCGCGCGAAGTGATCGCCGACTGCATCGAGACCTGCGTGCAGGGTCAATGGATGGACGGCGTGGTCGTCGTCGGCGGCTGCGACAAGAACATGCCGGGTGGGATGATCGCGCTCGCGCGCCTGAACGTGCCGGGCATCTACGTGTACGGCGGCACGATCCGCCCCGGCAACTGGAAAGGCCGGGACCTGACGATCGTGTCGTCATTCGAGGCCGTCGGCGAATTCACCGCGGGCCGGATGTCGCAGGAGGATTTCGAAGGCGTCGAGCAGAACGCGTGCCCGACGTCGGGTTCGTGCGGCGGGATGTACACCGCGAACACGATGAGTTCGTCGTTCGAGGCGCTCGGGATGTCGCTGCTGTACTCGTCGACGATGGCGAACCCCGACCAGGAGAAGGTCGATTCGGCCGCCGAATCGGCGCGCGTGCTGGTCGAGGCGGTGAAGCGCGACCTGAAGCCGCGCGACATCATCACCAAGGCATCGATCGAGAACGCGGTGTCGGTGATCATGGCGACGGGCGGCTCGACCAACGCGGTGCTGCACTATCTGGCGATCGCGCACGCGGCCGAGGTCGACTGGACGATCGACGACTTCGAGCGCATCCGCAAGCGCGTACCCGTGATCTGCGACCTGAAGCCGTCCGGGAAGTACGTCGCGACCGACCTGCATCGCGCCGGCGGGATTCCGCAGGTGATGAAGATCCTGCTCGACGCGGGGCTGCTGCACGGCGACTGCATGACGATCACCGGCCGCACGCTCGCCGACGAACTGAAGGACGTGCCGAGCGTGCCGCGCGCGGACCAGGACGTGATCTTCCCGATCGACCGGGCGCTGTACAAGGAAGGCCACCTTGCGATCCTGAAGGGCAATCTCGCGGAAGACGGCGCGGTCGCGAAGATCACCGGCCTGAAGAACCCGGTGATCACGGGCCCGGCACGCGTGTTCGATGACGAGCAGAGCGCGATGGATGCGATTCTCGGCGACCGGATCCGCGCAGGCGACATCCTCGTGCTGCGCTACCTCGGCCCGAAGGGCGGCCCCGGCATGCCGGAAATGCTCGCGCCGACCTCGGCGATCATCGGCAAGGGGCTCGGCGAGTCGGTCGGCTTCATCACGGACGGCCGCTTCTCGGGCGGGACCTGGGGGATGGTGGTCGGCCACGTCGCGCCCGAAGCGTTCGTCGGCGGCACGATCGCGCTCGCGCAGGAAGGCGACTCGATCACGATCGACGCGCACCGGTTGCTGCTGCAGTTGAACGTCGACGACGCGGAACTCGCGCGCCGCCGCGCCGCATGGCAACAGCCGGCGCCGCGCTACACGCGCGGCGTGCTCGCGAAATTCGCTGCGCTGGCGCGCCCGGCGAACCAGGGCGCCGTCACGGGTTGACGCGAGCGCATCAAAACATGCGACCCCGATAAACATCGGCCGCCGGGGGAACGCGCAAAACGCGCTTTCCCTTTGCTTTTATAATGCGCGGACCATGTAGCCGGCCGTCCCCGCCGGCGGAGAACCGCATGAAACACTCGATATTGCGCGTCCTGCTTGCCCTGCTGCTGATCGGCAGTGCGGCGGCGGCGCGCGCCGACCAGGCCGACGGGCTTGCGCTTGCCCAGCGCAAGAACTGCATGGCCTGCCACGCGATCGGCAAGCCGCTGATGGGCCCCTCGTTCCGCGACATCGCCAGCAAGTATGCGGCGCGCAGCGACGCCGTCGACTACCTTGCCCAATCGATCGTGAAAGGCAGCGTCGGCGTATGGGGCAGCGTGCCGATGCCCGCCAATACGCAACTGACGAACACCGAAGCCCACACGCTCGCGCAATGGGTGCTGTCGGTACACTGAACCGGACGCCCCGGGCGGGAATAGCCGCTGCGCCGGGTTCCGCCGACAGGCGGGCCTGCCCTGGCTGACCGGCGTCTCGCCGGCAGCGTTACCGGCTCTTACTGGAACCGCACTCCGTTTTTGGCCGGAATGGCCGCGCGCTCAACCGGCATGGCCGGTACGACGGCGCGCGATCTCTTCGTCGACAGCGTCACGAACCCAGTCCATCACCTCGCTTTCCAGCGCCAACGCCACTTCGCGCGTGATCTGGCCGACCAGCCAGGCCGAATGCTCATGCAGCGCGTCGCGACAGCGGGCTTCGATGGCATCGCGCCCTTCCCCGGTCAGATAGTTCGTCAGGCGATTGCGCAGGCGCTCGGCGATGTGCTGCGCATCTTCCGCCGTCAGCCCGGCGGCTGCCTGCGCGTCGGGCTGCGGCGCGGCGGCCGGTACGACGGCCTCCGGCAGGTGCGCTTCACGCGCGTGCCCGATCGCGTCGTGCGCCACCGCGGCGAACGCGTGTTGCGGCGCATCGTCGGCCAGCGACGAGCGCAGCGGCGCACTCATTGCCGCCGAGTCTTCGGCGACCACGTGCTCCGCGGCGCCAGGTTCGGCCGGCGCATCGGTCTCGCCCATCGCCGCCGCAGCAGCCATCGCCACGCCGCCCGGCAGTTCGACCGCCGGCACGTGCGGCGTCGGCACGGGTTCGACCACGACGGAATCGGGGTCAAGTGCACTTTGCATGGAATCGGCCGGCGCCGCACCCGCGGTGTGCGGTGCGACCACGTCGGTGAGCACCGGCATCGCCGCACCGGCATGCGGCTGAGATGGGTCGAGCGCGGGCGAGCGCGCCGGCACCGGCTTGCCCGGCACCAACACGTCGGTCAGCGTCGGGATCGAGGATGAATCGGCTTCTGTCACGGGAACACTCCGTCGACGGTTGCGGCTAGCCGCCCTGCTTGTAGTTGTTCAGCGCGTAGCCGCGATCGCGGTAGAACCGGTAGCGGTCGCGGCCCGCGGCGAGCTCGTCCGGCGCATTGCCGACCACTTCGAGCAGGCGCTCGAAGCGTGCGAACTGCGCGGGCACGGCCGCGCCGAGGTTCAGCAGCACGTGATGATGCGGTGCGCGGTCGAGATCCGCGGCCAGCACGATCGGCGTGCCGGCTGCGTGCTCGCTGTCGACACCGCAATGCGGGATGAAATCGAGCGGCGAAAACGTCCAGAGCCGCTCGTCGAGCGCGCGCAAGCGCGCGGGCTCGGCGAGCACGACGACCGGCTGCCCGGCCAGGTAGGCCTTGCGCAGCAGCCGGCACGCGTACGCGAGCGAATCGCCGACGTTCGAGTGGAAATCGATCCGCGTCATTGCCCGCGTACCCGCAGCGTCGTCAACACCGCCATCACTGGCCGGCGCGGTCGATCAGGAACTGCGCGAGCAGCGGCACCGGACGGCCCGTCGCGCCCTTCGCTGCACCACCCTTCCAGGCGGTACCCGCGATGTCGAGGTGGGCCCACGGATAGCTGTCGGTGAAGCGCGACAGGAAGCACGCGGCCGTCACGGCGCCGGCCGGGCGCCCGCCGATGTTCGCGAGATCCGCGAAGTTCGACTTCAGCTGATCCTGGTACTCGTCGTCGAGCGGCATGCGCCACGCCGGATCGTTTGCCTCGCGCGATGCGTCGAGCAGTTCGCCCGCAAGCGCGTCGTCGGTCGAGAACAGGCCGCTGTTGTGGCCGCCCAGCGCGATTACGCATGCGCCCGTCAGCGTGGCAACGTCGATCACCGCAGCCGGCTTGAAGCGCTCGGCGTACGTGAGCGCGTCGCACAAGATCAGACGGCCTTCGGCGTCGGTGTTCAGCACCTCGATCGTCAGGCCCTTCATGCTGGTGACGATGTCGCCCGGCTTCGTCGCGTTGCCGCCCGGCATGTTCTCGCAGGTCGGCACGATCGCGACGACGTTGATCTTCAGGCCCATCTCGGCGACCGCGCGCATCGTGCCGAGCACGGAGCCCGCACCGCACATGTCGTACTTCATCTCGTCCATGCCCTCGCCCGGCTTCAGCGAGATGCCGCCCGTGTCGAACGTGATGCCCTTGCCGACCAGCACGACCGGCGCGGCCTTCGCGGCGGCGCCCTGGTAGTGCAGGACGATGAACTGCGGCGGCTCGACCGACGCGCGCGCGACCGACAGGAACGAGCCCATCTTCAGCGCCTGGATCTGCTTGAGCCCGAGCACTTCCGCCTTCAGGCCCCAATCCTTCGCGATCTTCTTCGCGGTGTTGCCGAGGTAGGTCGGCGTGCAGACGTTGCCCGGCAGGTTGCCCAGGTCGCGGGTGAGATCCATCCCGTTCGCGAGCGCGACGGCCTGCTTGACCGCGACCTTCGCAGCCTTTTCGTCGGACGGATCGACGCTGAACACGACGCGCTTGAGCGTGTGCGGCGCCGGTTCCGGCTTGCTCTTCATCTGCGTGAAGCGGTAGGTCTCGTTGCGCAGCGCGAGAATCGCCGCGCGCACGCCCCAGTCGGAGCTGCGCTCGTCGACCGGCAGTTGCGCGAGCGTGAACGTGACCTGGACGACCTTGGTCGCCAGCAGCGCGCGCCATGCGGCCGTCACGGCATCGTTATAGGCTTTCTGATTGAAAGCATCCTGCTTGCCGAGGCCGACGAGCAGCACGCGCGACGCGCCGATGCCCGACACTTCGTGCAGGAACAGCGTCTTGCCGCGCTTGCCGTCCATGTCGCCGGCCTTCACCACGCGCGAAATCAGCCCCTTGGTGGCCGTGTCGATGTCGAGCGCCGCGCCCGAAAGGGTCTGCGCCTCGAAGATGCCGAGCACGATGCAGTCGGACTTCCCGGTCAGGAACCCCTTGGCCTCGCCTTTGCTCCAATCACAGCCTTTTATGCTAAAGTCCATCGCGCTTGTCCTCGGATAAAATCTGGGCTAAGGATGAAAGCCGCAATTATCCGCTATTTTTCCCGTGGCGGCGCGAGCGCCGCACCACGCGTGCGCAGCCTCCCGCCCTCTTCTCATCAAGAATGATCTTCGAACGCTCCCTCCAGCGCGAGCTTGCGTATACGGCTGGCGCCGTGTTCATGGTGCTGCTCACGATCATGCTCACGACGATGATGATCCGCATCGTCGGCTACGCCGCGTCCGGTGAAATCGATCCGCGGGACGTCCTCGTGCTGATCGGCCTCACCGTGATCGGCTACCTCGCCGTGATGCTCGTCGTCACACTGTTCGTGTCGATCCTGTTCGTGCTGACCCGGTGGTACCGGGACTCCGAAATGGTCGTGTGGCTCGCGTCGGGCGTGAGCCTCACGCGCCTCATCAAGCCGATCGGCGTGTTCGCCACGCCGATCGTGCTGCTGATCGCCTTCTTCGCGTTCGTCGGCTGGCCGTGGTCGAACCAGCAGAGCAAGATGATCAAGGCGCGCTTCCAGCAGCGCGACGAGATCTCGCTGCTCGCGCCGGGCCAGTTCCGCGAGTCGGCCGCGAACCACCGCGTGTTCTTCATCGAGAAGATGACGCCCGACCAGAGCAAGGTGCAGAACGTGTTCGTGACCTCGACCGAGAACGGCAAGGTCAACGTGGTCGTGTCGCAGACGGGGCACACGGAAACGCGCGACGGCAGCCGCTTCGTCGTCCTGGAAGACGGCCGCCGCTACGACGGCACGCCCGGCCAGCCGAACTTCAAGATCATGGAGTTCGAGCGCTACGGCGTGAAGATCACGAGCACCCCGGTCACCAACGTGCCGAGCACCAACAGCACGCCGACGCCGGACCTGCTGCGCAACCCGACGAACGACAACCTCGCGGAATTCGCGTGGCGCGCGGGGCTTCCGCTGATCGCGATCAACCTGATGGTGCTCGGCATTCCGCTGTCGTACCAGAACCCGCGCCGCAGCCGCACGATCAACCTCGTGATGGCGGTGCTGATCTACCTCACGTACTCGAACTTGCTGAACGTCGTGCAGGCGCAGATCGAGCAGGGCAAGATGTCGTTCGGCGTCGGCCTGGTCGGCCTGCATCTGGTCGTCGCGGTGATCGTCGCGTTCATCTTCTGGTTGCGCGTGCGCAATCGTCCGCTGTTTACACGCGCGCTGTTCGGCCGCTCGGGAGCATGATCGATGCGGCTCTATGAAAAGTACTTCGCGCGACAGATCTACATCACGTTCGTCTTCATCCTGTTCGCGTTCTCGGGCCTGTTCTTCTTCTTCGACCTGATCAGCGAACTGAATTCGGTCGGGCACGGCAACTACAAGTTCGGCTACGCGGTGCTGCGCGTCGCGCTGCAGACGCCGTCGCGCTTCTACGAGATCATCCCGGTCGCCGCGCTGATCAGCGCGATCTACGTGTTCGCGCAGATGGCCGCGAACTCGGAATTCACGATCTTCCGCGTGTCGGGCCTCGCGACCAATCAGGCGTTGCGCTCGCTGCTGAAGATCGGCATCCCGCTCGTGATCCTCACCTACCTGATCGGCGAATTCGTCGGCCCGTACGCCGACCAGCTGTCCGAACGCGTGCGGCTGCAGGCGCTCGGCGCGTCGGTGTCGTCGAACTTCCAGTCGGGCGTGTGGGTGAAGGACACGCTCGCGGCCCGCGAGAACGGCGAGCAGGTCACGCGCTTCGTCAACGTCGGCAGCCTGTCGCCCGACTCGACGATCAGCAACGTGCGCATCTACGAATTCGATTCGAAATTCCAGCTGCGGAACGTGCGGATCGCGCAAACGGGCCGCTACGAGCCGCCCGGCCACTGGCTGCTGAAGGGCGTCACGGAAACGGAACTCACGCCGATCAAGCCGATCAGCGGCCAGCCGACCGACGCGCTGAACCCCGTGTACCGGTCGCAGCAGGTGTCGCTGCCCGAATACCGGCTGCGTTCGGACCTGACGCCGCAAATCCTGTCGGTGCTGCTCGTGTCGCCGGAACGCATGTCGCTCATCAACCTGTTCCGCTACATCCAGCACTTGCGCGAGAACCAGCAGGACACGCAGCGCTACGACATCGCACTGTGGCGCAAGCTGCTGTATCCGTTCGCGGTGTTCGTGATGCTCGTGCTGTCGCTGCCGTTCGCGTACCTGCACACGCGCGCGGGTGTGGTCGGCGTGAAGGTGTTCGGCGGCATCATGCTCGGCATGAGCTTCCAGCTCCTCAATACGCTGTTCTCGCACATCGGCACGCTGAACACCTGGCCCGCGCCACTGACGGCCGCCACGCCAGGCCTCATCTATCTCGCGCTCGGGCTGTTCTCGCTCAAGTGGGTCGACCGGCACTGAGTGCCGCGTCGCGACGGAGGCTTCGACATGAGTTCGCACGGCATCGTCCTGTTCGGCCACGGCGCCCGCGACCCGCGCTGGGCCGAGCCGTTCGAGCGGCTCGCCGCGCGGCTGCGCGGCGCCCCCTCCCCCACTGCGCACGTGTCGCTCGCGTTCCTCGAACTGATGACGCCGTCGCTCGGTGACGCGGTCGCCGCGCAGGTCGCGGCCGGCTGCACGCACATCACCGTGGTGCCCGTGTTCTTCGGCCAGGGCGGCCATGTCCGCCGCGACCTGCCACAGCTCGTCGACGCCTGCCGCGCCGCGCACCCCGGCGTCGAGATCCGCTGCGCGACGGCCGTCGGCGAAGACGACGGTGTGCTCGACGCGATCGCGCGCTACTGCATCGACCAGGTCGGCGACGACGCCTGAACGAAGCATCGGCGGCCTCAAATGAAAAAAGCGCTGGCAGAAGCCAGCGCTTTTTTTCGGACTGCGTCAGTCACCGGAACGGCGGCGTGCGAGGCATCGCCACGCGCCGTTCCCGCTCAGGCGGCATCGCGCAACGCGCTACCCTCTTTTGCCTGCGCGGCGCGCTCCGCGAACGCATCGCCGATCATCAGCAGGCTCGGTTCGGCCGGATCGAGCCACGCCTGCGCGTCGCCCGCCGCCATCTGCGCGAGCGTCAGCGTCAACGTGCGCTCGCGCGCGGTGCTGCACGCCTCCACGATCGCCACCGGCGTCGCCGGCGCACGGCCGGCGTCGATCAGCTCCTGCGCGATGCCGGGCGCGCTGTCGCGGCCCATGTAGTAGACGATCGAATCGGCGCGTGCGGCTTCGCGAATCTCGTCGCTGCCCGGTGCGCGGCTGTGCGTCGCGAATGCCACGCTGCGCGACACGCCGCGCAACGTCAGCGAACGCTTCAGCGTCGCCGCGCCGGCCAGCGCCGCGGTGATGCCCGGCACGACCTCGTAGTCGATACCGGCTGCTTCCAGCGCGCGCATTTCCTCTTCCGCGCGACCGAACAGCATCGGGTCGCCGCCCTTCAGCCGCACGACGCACGCGTGCTCGCGTGCCGCATCGACGATCTGCTTGTTGATGAAGTGCTGCGCGGTCGAGCGCTGCCCACAGCGCTTGCCGACCGCAATGCGGCGCGCGTTCGGCGCGTAGTCGAGCATCGCGGGCTCGACGAGCGCGTCGTGCAGCACGACGTCCGCCTGCGCGAGCAGCCGCGCGCCACGCACCGTGATGAGGTCGGCTGCGCCCGGCCCTGCTCCGATCAGATACACCTTGCCCATATTTGTCGCTTCGCTTGGTCCCTGCGGACGACGGCGTCCGGCCCGCGCCGCCATGAGGCGGCGCGGCTCGCCGGTTATGCCGAGAATGCCCGGATCATGCCTGCGGCGACCGTGTGGTGCGTCGCCTCGTCGATCAGCACGAACGCACCGGTACCCGGGTGCGCGTCGTACGTGTCGCAAACGATCGGCTTCTGCAGCGTCAGCGCGACGCGGCCGATGTCGTTCATCTTCAGCTCGTGACGGTCGGTCGCGTGCGACAGCGTGTGCACGTCGAGCACCTGCTTGACGCCGCCAATCTTCGCGAACACCGTGCTGGTGGTCTGCTTCAGCAGGTACTTGCGCTGCGGCGACAGCGGCGTCTCGTCGAACCAGCACAGATCGGCTTCGAGCTTCTTCGCCGGTTCGACCGGCTCGCCGGACGTGACGAACATGTCGCCGCGCGACACGTCGACGTCTTCCGCGAGGCGGATCGTCACGGTCTGGCCCGCGAACGCGTGCGGGACGGACGCGGTGCCGCCCGGCACCGGCGCGACGATCTCGGCGATCGTGGCCGTGCGGTTCGACGGCAGCACGACGATCTCGTCGCCGACCTTCACTTCGCCCGACTCGAGACGACCCATATAGCCGCGGAAATCGTCGGCCGAGCTGCCGTCCTGGCGCGCGACCCACTGCACCGGGAAGCGCAGCGCGTCATGCGCCTGCGTCTCGACCGGCAGCGATTCGAGCACGTCGAGCAGCGGTTCGCCCGCGTACCACGGCATGCGCTCGCTCGCGCCGACGATGTTGTCGCCCTTCAGCGCCGACACCGGCACGAAGCGCACGTCGCTCAGGCCGAGTTGCTTCGCCAGCGTGACGTAGGCGTCGCGGATCTCGTTGAAGCGCGCTTCGCTGTAGTCGACGAGGTCCATCTTGTTGATCGCGACGATCACGTGCTGCAGCGCGAGCAGCTTGACGATCGCGCTGTGGCGCTTGGTCTGCGGCAGCAGGTCAGCCACACCGTTCTCGATCGTCACGCGCGTCGCGTCGATCAGGATGATCGCCGCGTGCGCGGTCGACGCGCCCGTCACCATGTTGCGCGTGTACTGCTCGTGGCCCGGCGTGTCGGCGATGATGAACTTGCGCTTCGCGGTCGCGAAGTAGCGGTACGCGACGTCGATCGTGATGCCCTGCTCGCGCTCGGCTTCCAGACCGTCGGTCAGCAGCGCGAGGTCGAGCTCGTCGCCGACCGTGCGCTTGTTCTTCGCACGCGACAGCGCGGACAGCTGGTCGGACAGCACGGCCTTGCTGTCGTACAGCAGGCGGCCGATCAGCGTGCTCTTGCCGTCGTCGACGCTGCCTGCGGTGATGAAGCGCAGCACGCCGAGGTCTTCGTTGTTCTCGATGATGCTCATGATGTGAATGTCCTCGTGTGCTTCAGAAATAACCTTGCTTCTTGCGCTGTTCCATCGCTGCTTCGGATGCCTGGTCGTCCATCCGGGTCGCGCCGCGCTCGGTGATCTCGGTCACCGCCGTCTCGGCGATGATCTTCTCGACGTCGTCCGCGTCGCTCTCGACCGGGCACGTGCAGGAAATGTCGCCGACCGTGCGGAAACGCACCTGCGCAAGCTCGCTCGTCTCGCCGTCACGCATCGGCGTGAGCGGCGTGACGGGCACGAGCAGCCCGTTGCGGCGCACGATCTCGCGCGGGTGCGCGTAATAGATCGACGGCAGTTCGAGGTTCTCGCGTGCGATGTACTGCCACACGTCGAGCTCGGTCCAGTTCGAGATCGGGAACACGCGCAGGTGCTCGCCCTTGTGCAGACGGGCGTTGTACAGGCTCCACAGCTCCGGGCGCTGCGCCTTCGGATCCCACTGGCCGAATTCGTCGCGGAACGAGAAGATGCGTTCCTTCGCCCGCGCCTTCTCTTCGTCGCGGCGCGCGCCGCCGATCAGCGCCGTGTAGCCGTGCTGCTCGATCGTCTCGAGCAGCGTGACGGCCTGCGCGGCATTGCGCGAATCGGTTTCGCGGCGCAGCACGACCGTGCCGCGCTTGATCGAATCCTCGACGTGCCCGACGACCAGCTCGGCGCCCAGCTCCTGCGCGCGGCGATCGCGGAAGTCGATCACTTCTTCGTAGTTGTGGCCCGTGTCGATGTGCACGAGCGGGAACGGCAGCGTCGTCTTGCGGTTCGCGCCGAGGCCGAATGCTTTCAGCGCCAGATGCAGCACGACGACCGAATCCTTGCCGCCCGAGAACAACAGCGCCGGCTTGCTGCATTCGGCGACCAGTTCGCGCAGGATGTGGATCGACTCGGCTTCGAGCCAGTCGAGGTGGCCCATGCGGTTGTCGGCACCGGTGGGCGGGGCAAAGGCGGATTGCTCGAGCGTCGTGCTCATGATTTCAGTCCTTCTCTTCTGGGTTCGTGCCGCCCGCTGTCGCGGGCGGCGCAATATTCAGTTTCTTGTCAGGCTTTCAGTGCGTGGCGCCGGTAACGGCTTCCGCGGGAATCGGCGTGATCGTCGTGATGTGCAGCCCGCATTCCTTCGTATCGCGCGACTCCCACCACCAGCGGCCCGCGCGGCTGTCCTCGCCGGGACGGATCGCCCGCGTACACGGCTCGCAGCCGATGCTCGGGTAGCCGCGCGCATGCAGCGGATTCACCGGCACGTCAAACGCCTTGAGGTACGCCCACACGTCGGCTTCCGTCCAGTCGGCGAGCGGGTTGTACTTCGCGATCCCGCGTGCATCGTCCTGCTCTTCCTCGTGCAGCTCCGCGCGCGTGACCGACTGCTCGCGGCGCTGGCCCGTGACCCACGCACCGACGTCCGACAGCGCGCGGTTCAGCGGCTCGACCTTGCGGATGTGGCAGCACGACTTGCGCAGCTCGACGCTCTCGTAGAACGCGTTCAGGCCGTGCTCGGCAACGTACTGGTCGACCGCGTCCTGCTGCGGATGGAACTGCTCGATCTCGTAGCCGTAGCGCTCGCGCACACGGTCGATCATACCGAGCGTTTCCGCGTGCAGGCGGCCCGTATTCAGCGAAAAGATGCCGATCGACACGCCCTTCGACAGGATCGCATGCGTGAGCAGCATATCTTCCGCCGCGAGGCTGCTCGCGAACTTCACCTTCTCGTGACGGGCACCGATCTGCGCGAGCAGCGCGTCGAGGCGCTCGACCTTCGCGGCGAGTTCCGGCGTCAGCGCGGTAGCGGTGCTCATGCGCTCACCTTCGCTTCGCGCGCCGCTACGTCAGCCGCCGCGGCGCGGCGGCGGAACAGCGGTTCGGGCTGGTCGAACGCACCCTGGTAACGCTGCGTGAATTCCGTGAACGCATTCAGCGCGTCGTGGATGTCCTTGTCGGCGCGCACCGCGTATGCGTCGAAGCCGCAACGCGACATGTACAGCAGCTGGTCGCGCAGCACGTCGCCGATCGCGCGCAGCTCGCCCGTCCAGCCGTGGCGCTCGCGCAGCAGGCGCGCGATGCTGTAGCCGCGGCCGTCCGCGAAGCGCGGGAAATCGACCGCGACCAGCGAAATCGCGCCGAAATCGGCCACGAGATCGGCCGGCTCGCTGTCCGGTGCGAGCCACACGCCGAGCTCGTCCTTCGTCTTCGCGGCGACGAGCGCCGCGCGCTCGGCCTGCCACAACGCGAACGGCACCAGCACCTTGCCGGCCGGCAATGCGTCGACCGCGGGCAGTGCACCGTCTTCCGCCGCGCGCACGACCTGCCATGCATCGTCGATCACTGCGCGGTTCTTGATAATCGAAGCCATCTGCTAGTTCCTTCTACCCGGTTGGTTACGCGTTCACTGCCTGGCGCGCCGCATACACGCGCTCCTTGAACGGCGCGATGCCGATACGGTCGTACGTGTCGACGAAGCGCTCGCCGTCGATGCGCGATTCGACGAACGTGTCGATCAGCTTCGCGATCACGTCGGGCACTTCTTCCGCCGAGAACGACGGCCCGATCACGCGGCCGAGGCGCGCGCCGTTCTGGCCCGTGCCCTGCTCGCCGCCGAGCGACACCTGGTACCACTCGGCGCCGTCCTTGTCGACGCCGAGGATGCCGATGTTGCCGACATGGTGGTGACCGCACGAGTTCATGCAACCGGAAATGTTCAGCGACAGGTCGCCGAGGTCGTACACATAGTCGAGATCGTCGAAGCGCTGCTGGATCCCCAGCGCGATCGGGATCGACTTCGCGTTCGCGAGCGAGCAGAAGTCGCCGCCCGGGCACGCGATGATGTCGGTCAGGAGGCCGATGTTCGGCGTCGCGAAACCGGCGGCCTTCGCCTTTTCCCACACCGCGAACAGGTCGCGCTTCTTCACGTTCGCGAGGATCAGGTTCTGCTCGTGCGACACGCGCAGCTCGCCGAACGAGTACGCGTCGGCCCAGTCGGCCACCTGTTCCATCTGCTTGTCGGTCGCGTCGCCCGGCGCCGCGCGATGATCCTTCAGCGACAGCGTGACGGCCGCGTAGCCGGCCACCTTGTGCGGCGCGACGTTACGCTCGACCCAGCGCGCGAACGCCTTGTTCTCGAGCAGATGCTGTTCGAACGATGCGTCGGTGTCGGCCAGCTTCTCGTAGGCCGGCGGCTGGAAGTACTGCGACACGCGATCGACTTCCGCCTGCGTGAGCGTCGACGGGCCGTCCTTCAGGTGCTGCCACTCTTCCTCGACCTGCTGCGCGAACTTCGCGGGCGACAGCGCCTTCACGAGGATCTTGATGCGCGCCTTGTACAGGTTGTCGCGGCGGCCGTAGCGGTTGTACACGCGCAGCACGGCTTCGCAGTAGGTCAGCAGGTGCTGCCACGGCAGGTCTTCCTTGATCACCGCGCCGATGATCGGCGTCCGGCCGAGGCCGCCGCCCGCGAGGATGCTCGCGACCACTTCGCCCTGCGCATTCTTCTTCAGGTACACGCCGAGGTCGTGGATCTGCACGGCCGCGCGGTCGTCCTTCGAGCCCGACACCGCGATCTTGAACTTGCGCGGCAGCCACAGGAATTCGGGATGGAACGTCGACCACTGGCGCAGGATTTCCGACCACGGACGCGGATCGATCTCCTCGTCCTGCGCGACGCCGGCGAACTGGTCGGCCGTGATGTTGCGGATGCAGTTACCCGACGTCTGGATCGCGTGCATCTGCACCGACGCGAGCTTCGCGAGGATTTCGGGCGTGTCTTCCAGCTCGACCCAGTTGAACTGGATGTTCGAGCGGGTCGAGAAGTGACCGTAGCCGCGGTCGTGTTCGCGGGCGATGCGCGCCAGCATCCGGAGCTGGTCGCTGCGCAGGTTGCCGTACGGAATCGCGATGCGGTGCATGTACGCGTGGCGCTGCATGTACAGGCCGTTCTGCAGGCGCAGCGGACGGAATTCGTCTTCGCTCAACTCGCCCGACAGCCGGCGGCGCACCTGATCGCGGTACTGCGCGACACGCTCGTCGACGATCGTCTGGTCGTATTGGTCGTACTGATACATTCGGGGACCCCAGGGTTTTCGTGGTGACCGCGCGACGTCCTAGCCACGTCGCGCCCGAATCTCCGTTCCGCCGTCACCACCGCCATCCGCTGCCGGGTGGATTGCTAATGACGAAAACAGATATCCATATTTGAAAAACTCCGGTGAATCGTAATAAACTCGCCTTATATTTCAAACGACTAAAAAATTCTGTTGATATGCGGAAGGGTTATAAATGAACCTGCACCAATTTCGCTTCGTGCGCGAGGCCGTCCGGCAGAATTTCAACCTCACCGAGGCCGCGAAGGCGCTCTACACGTCGCAACCGGGGGTATCGAAGGCGATCATCGAGCTCGAGGACGAGCTGGGCGTGGAGATCTTCACACGGCACGGCAAGCGCGTGCGCTCGCTCACCGAGCCGGGCCGGATCATCCTCGCGTCGGTCGAGCGGATCCTCCAGGAGGTTGAAAGCCTTAAAAGGGTCGGGAAAGATTATGCCGCGCAGGATCAGGGCAACCTGACCATCGCCGCGACCCACACGCAGGCCCGCTACTCGCTGCCGGCCGCGATCGCCGAATTCAAGAAGCGCTTCCCGAAGGTGCACCTGTCGATCCTGCAGGGCAGCCCGACGCAGGTCGCCGAGATGGTGATCCACGACCAGGCCGATCTCGCGATCGCGACCGAGGCGATTTCCGACTACAAGGAGCTCGTGTCGCTGCCCTGCTTCCAGTGGCACCACGCGGCCGTCGTGCCGGCCGACCATCCGCTGCTCGAACGCAAGCCGGTCACGCTCGACGATCTCGCGCAGTACCCGCTGATCACGTACGACGACGCATTCGCGGGCCGCAAGAAGATCAACCATGCGTTCGCGCTGCGCGGGCTGTCGCCGGACATCGTGCTCGAGGCGATCGACGCCGACGTGATCAAGACCTACGTCGAACTCGGCCTCGGCGTCGGCATCATGGCCGACATCGCGTTCAACCCGGAGCGCGACCGCAACCTGCGGCTGATCCCGGTCGGCCACCTGTTCGGCAGCAACGTGACGCGCGTCGCGCTCAAGCAGGGCGCCTACCTGCGCAGCTATGTGTATACGTTGGTCGAACTGCTGTCGCCGACGCTGAACCGCAAGCTGATCGAACAGGCGCTCAAGGGCGAATCCGAATCGTACGAACTCTGAGCGGCGTGTATAAACACGGGGGCGCACATCGCGCCCCTTTTTGCTGTTCGACGGAGCATTCCGCATGACGCGTCCCGCCCTGCCACCACTTCCCGCTCTGCTGCGCCGCGCCGCCGGCGTCGCCCTCGCGCTCGCCTGCGTGGCCGCGCAGGCCGACCTGAAGGTCGGCGTCGACCTGTCGTCGACCGGCCCGGCCGCCGCGATCGGCATCACGAGCAAGAACGCGATCCTGATGTGGCCGAAGACGATCGCCGGGCAGCCCGTGCAGGTGACGGTGCTCGACGACGCGTCCGATCCCGGCACCGCGGTGCGCAATATCCGCAAGCTGGTGGACGAGGATCACGTCGACGTCGTGGTCGGCCCGAACATCACCCCGGCCGCGCTCGCCGCGCTCGATGCGGTAGCCACCGGGCAGACGCCGATGATCACGCTGGTCGGCTCCGGCGCGATCGTCGAGCCGCAGGAAGGCGCGCGAACCTGGGCGTTCAAGATGGCGCAGAGCGACAGCGCGATGGCCGACGTGATGACGCGCTATATGGCGAACCACGGCGTGAAGACGGTCGGCTTCATCGGCTTCGCGGACAGCTATGGCGACAGCTGGCTGAACGAGTTCACGCGTTTCGCGGACCTGCGCAAGATCCGCGTCATCGCGACCGAGCGCTTCAACCGCACCGACGCGAGCGTCACGGGCCAGGCGCTGAAGCTGATCGCGGCAAAGCCCGATGCGATCCTGATCGCGGGCTCGGGCACGCCTGCCGTGCTGCCGCAGCGCACGCTGATCGAACGCGGCTACAAGGGCCCGATCTATCAGACGCACGGGATCGCGACGCCGGAATTCATCAAGCTTGGCGGCAAGGACGTCGACGGGACGCTGTTCCCGACCCAGCCGGTGGTCGTCGCACGCACGCTGCCGGCCGATCATCCGGCCCGCAAGGCCGCGCTCGCGTTCGTCGACGCGTACGAGGCGAAGTACGGCGCCGGCACGGTCACGCAGTTCGCGGGCGACGCGGCGGGCGTCTATCCGCGCCTCGCCGACGCGGTCGGCCGCGCGCTGAAGGCCGCGCAGCCCGGCACGCCCGCGTTCCGCGCGGCGCTGCGGCGCGAGCTGGAACGCGCGCACGAGCTCGTCGTGCCGAACGGCGTCGTCAACACGAGCGACAAGGATCATGTGGGGCTCGATCAGCGCGCGAGCGTGATGGGGATCGTCAAACAGGGCTGGTTCGTCTACCTGAGCCAGTGACGTGTGCGGCCGGCAACCGGGCTGCTTGCCCGGCGGCAGGATTTCGGACATAATCCGCGTTTCGCCGCGCACAATCGCATGCGCGGCCAGGATCAAGCCCAGGTGGTGAAATTGGTAGACGCAGGGGACTCAAAATCCCCCGCCGCAAGGCGTGCCGGTTCGATTCCGGCCCTGGGCACCAGCATTCTCGCAGCGCGATGCGCTGCGCCTCCCGAAACCCGCGCAAGCTCGCCGCTTCGCGGGTTTTTTGTTTTTGCCGCATGCACGCGCAACGCGTACCCCCACGCAGCAGTCCAAGCATCATGAGGATGCGCGACACGGAGGCACGCCATGTCCATGCGCACGATTTCATCTCCGCTCTGCCGCCGCGTGCTCGCCGTGGCGCTGTCGCTCATGCTGGCCGGATGCGACGTACTGACCGCGCCACCGGTGCCTGACTGGCCGGGCCCGCACGCGCCTTACCCGTTCCCGGACAGCATTCCGCATCGCACCGAATAAATGCGCGGGACGCCGCGCGCCGCCTCGCCCGCTCGCTCTCTCAGGCCATCAACGCCCGCACGAAGTCGAGAAACACGCGCACCTTCGCCGCAACGAGATTGGACGCGTGGTGATACGCGTAGAGCGGAAACGTCTCGTCCGCCCACGCCGGCAACAGCAGCACCAGCCGCCCGTCGGCAAGGATGTCGCGCGCATAGAGTTCCAGCAGCTGCGCGATCCCGGCGCCGCCCAGGCACGCGCCGAGCAGCATCCCCGTATCGTTGACCGTCAGCCGGCCGGCCGCATCGAACGGCACCACCTCCTCGCCGCGATGGAATTCCCATTCGAACGGCCGCCCCGTCACCGGATCGCGGATCAGCACGCAACGATGCCCATCCGCGAGATCCCGCGGGTGCCGCGGCTCGCCATGACGCGCGACATAGGCCGCCGACGCGCAGGTGAGCACGCGCGTTTCCAGCAGCAACCGCGCACGGTATGAGGACGGTTCCGGAATGCCGAACCGCACCGCCACGTCGAACCCGTCGGCGACGAGGTCGCCCATCCGGTCGCGCACGCTGATCTCGACGGACAGGTCGGGAAAGCGGTCGAGAAACTCCGCCATCTTCGGCGCCAGCACGTAGTGGCCGAAAGTCGCGTCGACATTGACGCGCAACCGCCCCCTGACACGCGCCTTCGACTGGCCGGCGTCGATCGCCGCCTCCTCGATGCCGGCCAGCAGCGGCGCGACCGCCTCATAGAAGCGCCGCCCTTCGTCGGTCAGCGTGATCGCGCGCGCCGTGCGGTTGAAGATCCGGATGCCGACGCGCTCTTCCAGCCGGGCAACGGCGCGGCTCACCGCCGGCTGCGTCAACCCCATCGCCTCGCCGGCGCGCGCGAAGGTGCCGGCCTCGATCACCGCCGAGAGCACGCCGATGCCGCTCAAAAGTCTGCTGTCGAATGCCATGAGACATACTTTCAGTCATTCTTGATCTGATCATTATTCATTATTTTTATTGAATGAGGGCGCCTACATTAGTCCTGTCGCCGGATCGCACGGCACTCACGAACCAAGGAGCAGGACATGAGCACATCGGAACAGGTCGCCCTCGTCACGGGCTCGTCGCGCGGCATCGGTGCGGAAATCGCCCGTCGTCTCGCCCACGACGGTTTCAGGGTCGTCGTGAACTACGCCGGTGGCGCCGGCCCCGCGCAGGAAGTGGTCGACGCGATCGTCGCCGGTGGCGGCACGGCCGTCGCGGTGCAGGCGGACGTCGCCGATCCGGCGGCCGTGGCCGCCCTGTTCGACGCGGCCGAGCAGGCATTCGGCCGGATCGACGTGGTCGTCAACAGCGCGGGCGTGATGAAGCTCGCCCCCCTTGCCGAGTTCGACGACGCAGCGTTCGACCAGACCGTCGCGATCAACCTGAAGGGGGCGTTCAACGTCAGCCGAGAGGCGGCGAAGCGCGTGCGCGACGGCGGCCGCATCGTCAACCTGACATCGAGCGTGATCGGCATGCGCCTGCCGACCTACGGCGTGTACATCGCGACCAAGGCGGCCGTCGAGGGCATGACGCAGGTGCTCGCACAGGAGATGCGCGGCCGCGGCATCAGCGTGAACGCGGTCGCGCCGGGGCCGGTCGCGACCGAGTTGTTCCTGCACGGCAAGAGCGCCGAACTCGTCGACCGGATGGCGAAGATGAACCCGCTGGAGCGGCTCGGCCAGCCCGCGGACATCGCCAGCGTCGTCGCGTTCCTCGCCGGCCCCGACGGCGCATGGGTCAACGGCCAGATCCTGCGCGCGAACGGCGGCATGTGCTGACCGGCCGCCTGCCGCGCCTGCCTCTTACCGGAGATCGATCATGAAGGAAGTCATCCTCGTCACGGGCGCGTCCAGCGGCTTCGGCCTGCTGACCGCCCAGGCACTCGCCCGCGCCGGCCATACCGTGTACGCGTCGATGCGCGAAAGCACCGGCCGCAACGCGCCACGCGTCGCCGCCGTCGCCGCCTACGCGCAGGAACACGGCGTCGACCTGCGCACCGTCGAGCTCGATGTCGGTGACGACGCGTCCGTCGGTGCCGCCATCGATCGTGTGATCGCGGACACCAGCCGCCTCGACGTCATCGTCCACAATGCCGGCCACATGGTGTTCGGCCCGGCCGAAGCGTTCACGCCCGAGCAGATCGCCCAGCTCTACGACATCAACGTCGTGTCGACCCAGCGCGTCAACCGCGCGGCGCTGCCGCACCTGCGCCGCCAGGGCCGCGGCCTGCTCGTCTGGGTGTCGTCGTCGTCCGCGCGCGGCGGTACGCCGCCGTTCCTCGCCCCCTACTTCGCCGCGAAGGCCGCGATGGATTCGCTCGCGGTGTCCTATGCGGCCGAACTCGCCCGCTGGGGTATCGAGACGTCGATCGTCGTGCCGGGCGCCTTCACCCAGGGCACGAATCACTTCGCCCACGCAGGCAAGCCAGCCGACGCAGCCGTTCAGGCCGCCTACGTCGACGGCCCCTACGCGGGCGTCGCCGAGCAGGCACTGCAGGGCCTCGCCGCGCTCGAACCGGCGGACGCCGATGCCGGCACCGTCGCGACGGCGATTGCCGACATCGTCGCCGCGCCAGCCGGCAAGCGCCCGTACCGCGTGTTCGTCGATCCGTCGCAGGATGGCGCGGAGGAAGTGTTCCGCGTCGGCGACCGCATCCGCCGCGAGATGTTCAGGAACATCGGCCTCGCCGACCTGCTCGCGGCCCGCGTCGCCGGCTGATCCGCGGCGCGCCGGACACGCCGGCGCGCATCAAGCTTGCTCGCAGAACCCGAGGATCGCGTCGGCGACCGCCGCCGGCGCCTCACGCTGCGGAAAGTGGCCGACGCCGTCCAGCACCTGCCGGGCGTAGCGCCCCGCAAAGCATCGCTCGCGTCCGGCCGAACTGTCCGGATGATTGCAGGTGTCCGCGCCGCCATGCAGCACGAGCGTCGGCACCGCCAGCACCGGCGCGGGATTCAGACGCGCATCGTCGTCGGCATAGACCGGCGTGCCCGGTGCGAATCCCCAACGATGCCGGTACGAATGCAGGACGACGTCGATCCAGTCGGGCCCGTCGAATGCAGCGGCGGCCGCGTCGAAGTCGTTGTCGAGATACCAGCCCGGCGGCGACCAGGTGTCCCACATCAAGCGGGCAAACGCGCGGCGATCGTCGCGCAACGCCTGCTCGCCGCGCGGCGTCGCCATGAACCAGTGATACCAGTAGTTGCGCGCCTGCTGCAGCGACAGCGGCTGTCCCGGATCGTTGGTGCCGTACCCGACCGACAGCATCACGAGATGCGATGCGGCGGCGTCGCGCAGCCCGCACGCGTTCGCGGCCGCCCGCGCGCCCCAGTCGTGCCCGACCAGCACGGGCCGCTCGATGCCAAGCACATCGACGAAGTCGAGCAGGTCGCGTCCGAGCGCCGCGAGCTGGCCGCTGCGCGGTACGGATGCGTCGCGAAAGCGGGTCGGCGCAAAACCGCGCAGCGCGGGCGCGAGCACGCGATAGCCGCGCGCGGCGAGCGCCGCCGCCACCGCGTCCCAGCCGACCGGGCTGTCCGGCCAGCCATGCAGCAGCACGGCCACGCGTTCGCCGTGCGGGTTCCATTCGAGATAGGCAATGTCGAGCGACGCGGTCGTCGCATGCGCATAGGTCGTCATCGTGTACTCCGTTGGGTCGATCCGAGTGCACGATGGTAGGCAGTTCTTTCATCACGATTCACGGAGTATCATCGTTTATTCTTCGAGTATCACGTTGAATTGATCCATGGAACCGCTGACCGATCCCGCGTCGACCTCGCTCGACATCACGCTGTTGCGCACCTTCCTCGAAGTCGTCGACAGCCGCGGCTTCGCGCCGGCCGCGGAGCGCCTCGCGCTGACGCCGTCCGCGGTCAGCGGCCACATCAAGCGGCTCGAGCAGGCGGCCGGCACGGTGCTGCTCGCGCGCACGACCCGCCGCATCGCGCTCACACCGGCCGGCGACACGCTGTACGCATACGCGCGCAACATCGTCGACATGGAGCGCGAAGTGCGCGCGAGGCTGCGCGGCGCGCCGGCGCACGGGCCGCTGCGAGTCGGCGCGTCCGAAGATTTCGCGGGCGCGTGGCTGCCGCATGTGCTGCGCACGTTTCGCGACCGCCACCCGCGCACGTCGATCGAGCTGAAGGTCGGCATCACCGCATCGTTGCTGCGCGAGCAGACGCTTGGCCGGCTCGACGTCGTGTTCGGCAAGCAGTGCCGGCAGGTCGACACGCCGGGTGAACTGCTTTGGGAAGAACCCCTCGTGTGGGCGTTCGCGTCGGATTGCACGCTCGACGCAGGCGGCGACGTGCCGCTCGCGCTGTTTCCGCAGCCGTGCGTCTATCGGGAAGCCGCCGTCGCGGCACTCGCCGCCGCGCTGCGGCCGTTCCGCGTGCTGTTCGAGAGCAGCAGCATGGCCGGCTGCGTGTCGGCCGCGCTCGCGGGCTTCGCGGTCACCGCGCTGGCGCGCAGCCAGCTGCGCGAAGGCCTGCGCGAATGCGGGCCGCAGGATGGTCTGCCGGCACTACCGGCCGCACGCTTCTACGCGTTCGCGGCGAAACCGGATGGCGCCGGCGCGGCATTGATCGACGTGGTGCGGGAAACCGGGCGCAGCCGGCAGTTCGCGGCGCCGCCCGGCTGAAACAGGTGCGACGGCGCGTGACGCTAACCGGCCGCGCCGGTCAGTCGCCCTCCCCGCCCTTCGTCAGCGCGCTCGCCATCAGTTCTCCGAACCACTCGATGAACGCATTGAGCCGGCGCGAACGATGGCGCCGGTGCGGATATACGGCCGACACATCCATCGGCGCAGCGCGGTGGCCGGGCATCACGTCGACGAGTGCGCCGCTGTCGAGCAGATGCGCGACGTCGAAGCGCGGAATCTGGATCAGCCCCATCCCCGCGATGCAGCTGGCGATATAGGTTTCGGCGTTGTTGACGATCACGCGGCTCGGCAGCGCGAGTGTGTGCCGCTGGCCATCCGCGCAGTATTCCCAGTCGAGCTCGCGCCCGGTCGTCGGCGACGCATAACCGATCGCCCAGTGTCCGTGCGCGAGCGCATCCGGATGCTCGGGCACGCCGCATTCGCGCAGGTAGTCGGGGCTCGCGCAGTTGATCAGCGTGAACTGTCCGAGCGGCCGCACGACGAGGCTGCTGTCCGCGAGCCGCCCGACGCGGATCGCGCAGTCGACGCCCTCCTGGACCAGATCGATTGAACGATCCGTCGAGCCGAGCGCCAGTTGCAGCTTCGGGTAGCGGCGAAACAGCGACGGCAGCGCGGGCGCCACCATGCGGCGCGCAATCCGGCTCGGCACGTCGACGTTCAGCCGGCCGATCACGTCGCGGTCGCGGCGGCGGAACAGGCGGTCGAGTTCGTCGGCCTCCGCGAGCAGGCGCCGGCCGCGTTCGAGCAGCAGCGCACCGTCGGCAGTCAGCTGCACCTGGCGCGTCGTGCGATGCAGGAGGCGCGTGCCGAGCCCCGTCTCGAGCTGCTGGACGGCCGCCGACACGGTCGCGCGCGGCACGTCGAGCGCATGCGCGGCCTTGATGAAGCTGCCCATCTCGGCAACCTGCAGGAAGATTCTGACCTGATCCAGCTTGTCCATCGGCGGGGAACGTAAGTTCGGACGATCGTCGCCGCCGGCCGTCGCACGTCGCGGCAAGGTCCGGCGGTACAGAAAAAATGGGCGCGCAGCCGCGAGGCCGCGCGCCCGTCCATTGTCCACGCAAACGCGCCATTGCGGTGCGCTGCGCGGCCCGTTGCCGGGTCGGTTACTTGGTCGTATAGCCGCCGTTGATCAGGATCGTCTGACCCGTGATCCACCAGCCGTCGGTGACGAGATGGCGGATGAACGGCACGACGTCCTCGATGTCGGTGAGGCCCGTCTTGCTGAACGGCGACAGCGCGGCCGCCGTCTTGTGATACGCGACCGCATCGGCGCCCTCGGCCGGGTAGAAGAACGGCGTGTCCATCGGGCCCGGCCCGACGGCCGTTACCGAGATCCCGCGCGCCCCGTATTCCTTCGACGCCGCGCGCGTGAAATGCTCGACCGGCGCCTTCGACCCTTCGTACGCCGCATAGAACGGCGTGAACGCGCCGAGCAGCGACGTCACGAGCGTGACGAGCTTGCCGTGATCCTCGAGGTGCCGCCCCGCTTCCTTGATGAAGAAGAACGCCGACTTGCTGTTGACCGCGAACATCTCGTCGTACTCGGCCTCGCTGATCTCGGTGAACGGCTTCTTCAGCACCTTGCCGACCGTGTTGATCGCGATGTCGATCTTGCCGAAGCGCTGCTTCGCGTCGTCGAACAGCTTCTCGACCGCGGCGGCCGTCGTCAGGTCGCCCTGGAACGTGGCGGCTTCCGCGCCGGCCGCGCGCACCGCGGCGGCCGTCTCTTCGGCCTGCGCCTGCGATGCGGCGCTGTTGTAATGAATCGCCACCGCCTTCGCGCCGTGGCTCGCCAGATCCCGCGCGATCAAGCCACCGAGATTCTTTGCGCCGCCTGCGATCAGGACGACCTTGTCTGCGAGCGTATGAGTTGCCACGGTTGACTCCTTTTCTCGTTGAACGAAGCTTGGAGTGTAGGCACGCGCGACGCGCCGGTCAGCCGGCCGCGGCTGGATGGATTATCCAGAAAAGCGATCCAATCGCATCGGCACAGTGCAGCCTGCCGCACCGACAACCGCGCCGGAATCCGGGCTCGATTCCACGCAAGGCGGCCGGCTCAGCGCGCGTACAGCGCCGCGTCGATCTTGCCGAGCAGCCACTGCATGCCGGCCAGATGCTGCTGATCGTGGCTGCACAGGTAGTGGACGAGCCCGCGCACGGTCAGCGAACCGTAGCCGTCGAACTCCCCGGTGCGCGCGAGCTGTTCCGGCGTGAGGCGCGACACGAGGTCCAGCGTCTCGCGCCGTGCTTCGCGGATCGCCGCGAGCACGTCGGACGCATACGCGTCGTTGTAGCGGCGCTCGATCGCGAGCGCGTCGCCATCGATCGACACGAGCAGCGGCCGATCCTCGTCGAGCATCCGCCGCAGCCGCACGTGATAGCCGTCGATCTCGATGTCACGCACGTGGCAGAGCTGCCCGAGCGGCGAAAAGTGCTCGCTCGGGATCCCGGCCCAGTCGTCGGGCGTCCAGCGCGCATAGCCGTCGGGGACGGCCGCGAAATGGGCTTCGAGCAGACGGGGGAAATCGGCGAGTGCATCGAGCGTCGTCGGATTCATGCGGGACTCCCAGTCGGATAGAGGCGGCGGCAGCCCTGGCACGGGCCTGCCGCCGCCGTTGCGTCACTTCACGCTGAAGCCGTACGCGCCCTGCGTGCGGTGTCCGTCGGTCGCGACGGCCACCCATTTCACCGTATAGGTGCCGGTGCCAACCGCCGTGAGCGGCACCGTCATCCGCTTGCGGTTCGACGCGTCGATACGCGCACGGCCGTCCGACACCGTCTTGCCGTCATCGGCGACGACGACGATCGAGCTGAACGCCGGCTCCAGCGGCTCGGTGAAGTCGATCGTGACGGCGGCCGGTGCGGCATCCACCGTCGCGCCCGCCGCCGGGTCGCTCTTCGCGAGGTGCGCGTGCGCGAACGCGGCCGACGAAACGGTCGCGGCGAGAATGAAGGCAGCAGCCTTGCGGCCGAACGGGTACGAAGCGAAAGGCATGGACTTTCCGTGAAGAATGAACGGGCGCCGCGCCCCGCGCGGCGTACCGGCAGCTTACCAGCGCATGCGCGTTCCTGCCGGTCGCGCGCCGCCGCTTGATAGAATGCGCGCGCTATGGATCTCGAAAGCATTCTCTACACTCAGGGCTTCGGCTCGCGCCGCCAGTGCCGCGGCCTGATCGAAGCGGGCCGCGTCACCGTGGCGGGCGCCAGCGCGACCGATCCCGACGCCGCGTTCGATACCGACGGCCTCGTGTTCTCGGTCGACGATACTGCGTGGCCGTTCCACGCGCTCGCGTATCTCGCGCTCAACAAGCCGGCCGGCTACGAGTGTTCGCGCGATCCGCAACACCACGCGAGTGTGTTCAGCCTGCTGCCCGCGCCGCTCATCGCGCGCGGCGTGCAGTGCGTCGGACGCCTCGACCAGGACACGACGGGCCTGCTGTTGCTGTCCGACGACGGCCAGTTCGTGCACGCGTACACGTCGCCGAAGCGCAAGGTGCCGAAGACCTACGTGGCGACCGTGCGCCACCCGCTCGACGACACGCAGTTGAACACGCTGCGCACCGGCGTGCTGCTTCACGGCGAGCCGAAGCCGATCGCGGCGGTCGCAGCCGACGCGCGCGACACGCACGCACTCGCGCTGACCGTCCTCGAAGGCAAGTATCACCAGGTCAAGCGCATGGTCGCGGCGGCGAGCAATCGCGTCGAAGCGCTGCATCGCGAAAGCATCGGCGGTTTCGCGCTGCCGGACGATCTCGCACCGGGCGCGTGGCGCTGGCTCAATGACGCCGACCTTTCAGCATTACGCAATCCGGTCAAAACCCTGTAAGGGAAAATCCGCACGACCGTTCGACGCCCGGCCGCATCTCGGCCGCATGTTCCCCCGCTATACTGAAATCACAAGCTGTAAGAGAACAGCGATGCAGGGGGAGACATCATGAACAGCCATAGTTTCGAACTGTCGTACGTGATGATCGCGTTCGCGGTCATCGGTGTCATCGTGATCGGCGGGCTGCTGGCCGCGATGCACATGAAGCACAAATATCATCCGAACCTGATTGGCGCGCTGATCGGCGCGCTACTGTGCTTCCTGCTGATCGAGGCGTTACCGGCGCTCACCTGACGCGCTGCCCGGCGCAAGCGTTTGAAGGAAATCGTCTACGGTCGGATAGCGCAACGTCACGCACAATTCGGCCTTGAGCCGTGCGTTGGACAGGCGCCGCGACTCGCGCATGAACGACAGCAGCGTCGGTTCGAGCTGACGCTCGGCATCCGCGCGGCTGACGCGTGGCGGCTTCGGCAAGCCGAGCACCTGCGCGACCCGGTCGAAATACTCCCCCATCCGCAGTTCGCTGTCGTCCGACGCATGCACGGCGCGCGCCGGCTTGCCGCGTTCGGCCGCACGGCGCAGGATCGCCGCGAGATCGTCCGCGTGGATGTGGTTCGTGTAGACGTCGTCGGCCGGCTCGAGCGCCGGCGTGCCGCGCTCGAGCCGCGCGACCGGCAGACGGTTCGCCGCGTAGATGCCCGGAATGCGCACGATGCGCGCGGACAGCACGCCGCGCACCGTCGCCGCGCGCAGTTGCCGCTCGGCCGACACGCGCCGGAATGCCCGCGGATTCGCGGGGCGCAGCGGATGCGTTTCGTCGATGCGTGCGCCGCCGCAGTCGCCGTAAACGCCCGTCGTACTGGCGTAGACGAGCCTCGGCGCACGAAGACCGTCGGGTACAATACGCGCTGCCCGAACGGGCGCACCGGCCTGTCGGGCAGCGGTTCGCAGCGTTCGGAGCCGGCCGACCGCCGGTGCCGACGGCACCGGTGGCCGTCGCGCAGGCACGGTCGTTGCGGCGATCAGCGCACGTGTGCGCCGATCGTCGCGGCCGTCGGACTGCGGCGGCGCGAGATGCAGGATCGTGCGGGCCAGACCCGCGAGGCGGCCGAGCGTCGCGCGGCGATCGAGGTCGCCGACGATCGGCGTCGCGCCCGCAGCGCGCAGTTCGTCGCGGCGGGCCGGGTGGCTCGTCAGCGCGAAGATCCGCAGGTTGCGGTGCGTGTCGCGCCATTGCGCGACGCAGCGCATGCCGACGTCGCCGCAGCCGACGATCAGTGCGCGCGGCCGGCGCAGGATTCGAGTCGCGATCATGTTGGTTGCGAAATCAGTAGCCACCGTTGCGCGACGCGCAACGGGCTTGCATTGTAGCTGCCGTGCGCGATATGCACGGTCCCCACATTTTGTTCTAGTTTGGTTCTATGGCATTCAACGTCACTCTCAAGCAAAGCGGCCGGCAATTCCAGGTCGAGTCGGATGAAACCGTGCTGGCGGCTGCGCTGCGCCAGAACGTCCATCTGCCGTACGGCTGCAAGAACGGCGCGTGCGGCTCCTGCAAGGGCCAGATCGTGTCGGGCCAGATCGAACAGGGCCCGCACGCCGCGTCGGCACTGTCCAACGACGAGCGCACGCGCGGTCTCGCGCTGCTGTGCTGCTCGAAGGCGCAGTGCGATCTCGAGATCGACGTGCGCGAAATCGCCGGCGTCGACGGCGTGCAGGTCAAGAAGCTGCCGTGCCGGATCGCCGCGCTCGAACGCAAGGCCGACGACGTGATGGTCGTGAAGCTGCAGTTGCCCGCCAACGAACGCCTGCAGTATCTCGCCGGCCAGTACGTCGAGTTCATCCTGAAGGACGGCTCGCGCCGCAGCTACTCGATGGCGAACGCACCGCACGAGGAAGGCCCGATCGAGCTGCACATCCGTCACATGCCGGGCGGCAAGTTCACCGACCACGTGTTCGGCGCAATGAAGGAGCGCGACATCCTGCGCTTCGAAGGCCCGCTCGGCACGTTCTTCCTGCGTGAAGATTCCGACAAGCCGATCGTGCTGCTCGCATCGGGCACGGGCTTCGCGCCGATCAAGGCGATCATCGAGCACGTGAAGCACACGGGCATCACGCGCCCGATGACGCTCTACTGGGGCGCGCGCCGCAAGAAGGACATCTATCTCGACGAGCTGGCCGAGCAGTGGGCACGCGAGATCCCGAACTTCAAGTACGTGCCGGTGCTCTCCGAGCCGGACGTCGGCGATCAGTGGACGGGCCGCACGGGCTTCGTCCATCGCGCGGTGATCGAGGACCTGCCCGATCTGTCGGCCCACCAGGTGTACGCGTGCGGCGCGCCGGTGATGGTCGAATCCGCGCAGCGCGACTTCACGCAGCACCACGCGCTGCCGGCCGACGAGTTCTATGCGGACTCGTTCACGAGCGCCGCCGATCTCGCGCATCCGGTCTAAGACCCGCGCACCCGCGTACGGCACTGCGCGCCGCGATGTCACATCCGTGGCATCGCGGCGGTTTACAGTGAGGCGCGGGATGCCTTATGCTTGCGCACATGAACTGCTTCCTGTCCGCCCTTCGACGTCGCCGCTCGCCGCTCCGCCCGGATGCCGCAGGCTCGTCACGGACTCGCGCGTAACCCCCGCACTGCTTCACCGGTTACGCACAAGCTGTTCGACCCACCAGCCACGGCCTTCCGTGGCTTTTTTATTGCCTGTTTCCCTTTCAACGTCCGCTGGAGTCTGCTGCCATGCCCCTGAACGATTATCCGATCGACTCGCTGATGTACATCACGAACCGCCCCGACATCGTGTTTACGCACGGCAAGGGTTCGTGGCTCTACGATCACACCGGCAAGCGCTATCTGGACTTCATCCAGGGCTGGGCCGTCAACAGCCTCGGCCACTGCAACGACGGCATTGTCGAAGCACTCAAGACGCAGGCGGAAAAGCTGCTGAACCCGTCGCCCGCGTTCTACAACGAACCGATGGCGAAGCTCGCGGGCCTGCTCACGCAGCACAGCGTGTTCGACAAGGTGTTCTTCACGAACAGCGGCGCGGAAGCGAACGAAGGCGCGATCAAGCTCGCACGCAAGTGGGGCCGCAAGTTCAAGAACGGCGCGTACGAGATCATCACGTTCGACCACAGCTTCCACGGCCGCACGCTCGCGACGATGTCGGCCAGCGGCAAGCCGGGCTGGGACACGATCTACGCGCCGCAGGTGCCGGGCTTCCCGAAGGCCGAACTGAACGACATCAACTCGGTCGAGAAGCTGATCACCGACAAGACCGTCGCGGTGATGCTTGAGCCGATCCAGGGCGAAGGCGGCGTGATTCCGGCGACGCGTGAATTCATGCAGGCGCTGCGCGCGCTGACGAAGCAGCACAACCTGCTGCTGATCGTCGACGAAGTGCAAAGCGGCTGCGGCCGTGCAGGCACGCTGTTCGCGTACGAACTGTCCGGCATCGAGCCGGATGTCATGACGCTC
Source organism: Burkholderia sp. AU45251 (assembly GCF_030482905.1). NCBI lineage: Bacteria > Pseudomonadati > Pseudomonadota > Betaproteobacteria > Burkholderiales > Burkholderiaceae > Burkholderia > Burkholderia sp. AU45251. Next base: position 116,249 of record NZ_JAUJQH010000021.1, read on the forward strand.
GCGAAAGGCATCGGCGGCGGCGCTCCGCTCGGCGCGCTGCTGTCGAAGGCCGAGTTTGCGGTGTTCGAGGCCGGCGACCAGGGCGGCACGTACAACGGCAACCCGCTGATGACGGCGGTCGGCTACTCGGTGATCTCGCAGCTCGTCGCGCCGGGCTTCCTCGAAGGCGTGCGTGAGCGCAGCGAATACCTGAAGCGCAAGCTGCTCGAGCTGTCGGAAGAGCGCGGCTTCGAAGGCGAACGCGGCGAAGGCCTGCTGCGCGCGCTGCTGCTCGGCAAGGACATCGGCCCGCAGATCGTCGAGAAGGCGCGCGACATGCAGCCCGACGGCCTGCTGTTGAACGCCGCGCGGCCGAACCTGCTGCGCTTCATGCCCGCACTAAACGTGACGACCGACGAAATCGACCAGATGTTGGCGATGCTGCGGTCGATTCTCGACACGCTCTAAGGAGACCGCCGCGATGGATGCCGCCGCCGATGCTGTCGCAATCCGCCCGTTCGAACGCGCCGACACCGATGCCGTGCTCGCGGTATGGCGCGACGCGTTCCCGCAGTACGAAGACGCGGACGCGCCGCCGCACCGCGATCCGCTGCGATCGATCGCGCTGAAGCTCGCGACGCAGCCGGAACTGTTCTTCGTCGCGACCTGCGGCGCGCGCGTGGTCGGCACGCTGATGGCAGGTTTCGACGGACATCGCGGCTGGCTCTACTCGTTCGGCGTATCGAACGACGCGCGGCGGCTCGGCATCGGCCGCGCACTGATCGCGCATGCGGAACGCGCGCTCGCCGCGCGCGGCTGCCTGAAGATCAACCTGCAGGTGCTGCCCGGCAACGACGACGCGTGCCGCTTCTATGCGGCACTCGGCTATCGCGTCGAGGAACGCATCTCGTTCGGCAAGACGCTGCCGGCCGCATGAAGCCAAGGCCGGCAGCCAGCCCGCTCAGCGCGTGATCGGCCCCGCGCCCGGCAGCGGATTGCCGAGCGCGTCGGTCGGCACGGCCTGCTGCTCGAACGCGGCGAAATACGCGGCCCACTGCGTGTCGCTCACGCGCACGATCAGCGCACCGTCCTGCCAGATGTCGTTGTGGTCGTTGTGGTCGTCGCCCGCACGGTGCAGGTAGTTCGAGCCGGTCGAACCCTGGTTCATGTGCGTGTCGTGAATACCGTTGCCTTCCGAATACGAGCGGCCGAACACGACGACGTCGAGCCCCTGCGACTGCGCTGCGTTCACGAGCCGCAGCAGCGACGGAATCGGCTCCTGATTCTCGGTACCGTCCATCACGGCGCTCGGGCGCCACGCCCCCGTTTCGTTCAGGATGTCGCTGCGCATGTAGTCGAGCGCGGGCAACGCGGCCTGCCCCGTCAGGTCCGTATAGCCTTCGGCCGCGGCTGCGAGCGTCTGCGTGATCGGGTGGTGGAAATCGTAGACGAGCTTGTAGTTCAGCAGGTCGTCCGCGTCGCTGGTGCCGACGTTGATCGCGACGTCCCAGTTGCCGCCCGGCAACGCGAGCGTCAGGTGGATGTGATACTGGATCTCGCTGCCGTGCGGCGAGCCCTTCAGCTTCGCCACCGATGTCACCTTCGCCTTTACGAAACCGTAGTCCAGACTCATGCGTGCTCTCCGTGTCCCGATGGGCCGTCGATGCTACCCGGCCCGTGTGTCGGTTTGCGGGCGATCGGCTGCCGGCGGCCACCCCATCGCTCCCGCGCCGCGGGTGCGGCGCAACAGTCGAATGGAGTCGCGTCCGCCCGCACAAGTTCGACCCGAATCGCGTGACACGAAAAAAAAAGCTGTCACGGCATTCCGTGACAGCCTTTCGAAAGCCCGTGTGAGACGCGCCCGGCATCTGCCGTCACGCGCCACCGGGCCCGCTCATTCACTCACTCATTCACCCAGGTACGCGGCACGCACCTTCGGATCGTCGAGCATCTGCTTCGCGTCGCCTTCCATCGTGACCGTGCCCGAATCCATCACATAGCCGCGGTCGGCTGCCTGCAGCGCGAGGCGCGCGTTCTGCTCGACCAGCAGCACCGTGATGCCCTCCTTCGAGATTTCGCGCACCACTTCGAAGATCTTCTCGACCATGATCGGCGACAGGCCCATCGACGGCTCGTCGAGCAGCAGCAGCTTCGGCTTCGACAGGATCGCGCGCGACATCGCCAGCATCTGCTGCTCGCCGCCCGACAGCGTGCCCGCGAGCTGCGTTGCACGCTCCTTCAGGCGCGGGAAGAAGCCGAACATCCGGTCGACGTCCTTCTTGATCTGCTCGGTGTCGTTGCGCAGGTATGCGCCCATCTGCATGTTCTCGACGATCGACATCCGCGCGAAGATCCCGCGGCCTTCCGGCACCATCGCGAGGCCGCGCTTGAGCAACTCGTGCGTCGGAATGCCCTTGATCGACTTGCCGTCGTACTCGATGTCGCCCGCCGAATACGCCTTGAGACCCGTGATCGCCTTCATCGTCGTGGTCTTGCCGGCACCGTTCGCGCCGATCAGCGTCACGAGCTCGCCCTGACGGACTTCCATGTCAACGCCCTTGACGGCCTGGATGCCGCCGTAGTTGACCTGCAAGCCCTTGATTTTCAACATTGCCGCTGCCATCAGTGCACCCCTGCGCCGAGATATGCCTCAATCACCTTCGGATTCTTCTGCACGTCCTGCGGCAGACCCTCGGCGATCACCTTGCCGTAATCGAGCACCGTCATCCGGTTGCACAGCCCCATCACGAGCTTCACGTCGTGCTCGATCAGGAGAATCGTGCGGCCGTCCGAGCGGATCTTGTCGAGCAGGCGCGTGAGTTCGACCTTCTCGGTCGCGTTCATCCCGGCCGCCGGCTCGTCGAGCGCGAGCAGCTTCGGGTCGGTGGCCAGTGCGCGCGCGATCTCGAGACGGCGCTGGTGGCCGTACGACAGGTTGCGCGACGTGTAGTCCGCGTACTGCAGCACACCGACGTATTCGAGCAGCTCGATCGCGCGTTCCTTGATCTCGCGCTCTTCCTGGCGTTCGGCCGGCGTCTGGAACACCGCGCCCAGCAGCCCGTGCTTGGTGCGCACGTGGCGGCCCACCATCACGTTCTCGAGGGCCGTCATCCCGCCGAACAGGCGGATGTTCTGGAACGTACGTGCGATGCCCGTCTTCGCGACCTGATGCACCGCGGTCGGCTTGTATTCCGTGCCGTCGAGCTTGAACTCGCCGGAGTCCGGCGTGTAAAGGCCCGTGATCACGTTGAAGAACGTCGTCTTGCCGGCGCCGTTCGGGCCGATCAGCCCGTAGATCTCGCCTTCCTTGATCTGGAGGCCGACGTCGGACAGTGCCTGCAGGCCACCGAAGCGCTTGTTCACGCCTTTGACGGACAGTCGGATTTGCTTGTCGCTCATGTGTGTATCCCCAGTGTCCGTAGGTTAAGCGCGCACCGGCTTCTTGCTGGCGCGCTTCGCCAGTTTCGCGATTTTGTCCTCATGCTTCGGCGCGGGCCACAGGCCTTCCGAGCGATACAGCATGATGACCACCATCGCGAGGCCGTACAGCGCCTGGCGGATCACTTCCGTATCGACGATGTCATGACCGAACAGCGCGTGCTGCAGCGGGCTCATCGTCGAGCGCAGGAATTCCGGGAAGATCGCGAGCAGCACCGCGCCCAGGATCACGCCCGGGATGTGGCCCATGCCGCCGAGCACCACGCAGGCGAGCACGACGATCGATTCCCAGAACGTGAACGATTCCGGCGACACGAAGCCCTGGAACGAACCAAACATCGCACCCGACAGGCCGCCGAACGAAGCGCCCATCGCGAATGCGAGCAGCTTCACGTTGCGGGTGTTGATGCCCATCGCCTTCGCCGCGATTTCGTCTTCGCGGATCGCCGCCCAGGCGCGGCCGATACGCGAGTGCTGCAGGCGCGTACACACCCAGATCACCAGCAGCGAGCAGAGCACGAACAGGTAGTAATACATGTAGACGGACGGCAGCTGGATCCCGAACAGCGAGTGCGTCTGCGCGAGGCTGAAGTCGCCGATGTGCACCGGATCGATGCCCGTGATCCCCTTCGGGCCGTTGGTGATGTTCACCGGACGGTCGAGGTTGTTCATGAAGATCCGGACAATTTCACCGAAGCCGAGCGTCACGATCGCCAAGTAGTCGCCGCGCAGGCGCAGCGTCGGCGCGCCGAGCAGGATCCCGAAGGTCGCCGCGAGCGCCATCGCGATCGGCACGATGATGAAGAACGGCAGGTGCAAACCGTTCGGTGCGAGCGCCGCGATCCACTCGAACTGCGAGGTCAGGTGCGGCGAGCTCAGCAAGGCTGCCGTGTACGCGCCCACCGCGTAGAACGCGATATAGCCCAGGTCGAGCAGGCCGGCAAAGCCGACCACCACGTTCAGACCCAGCGCGAGCATCACGTACAGCATCGCGAAGTCGAGCACGCGGACCCAGTAGTTGCCGCCGGCCGAGCCGATGATGATCGGCGCGGCGATCACGAAGACCGCGGTCAGGATGCCGATGATGACGGTCTTGGCGGTGTTGCGCTCTTCGACGAGCGACGTCGAGGATTCGATCGGTTGAATGGATGTCATGTTGTTTGCTCCCTTCCGTTACGCGCGATCCGCGACACGTTCGCCCAGCAGGCCGGACGGACGGAACACCAGTACGATGATCAGCACGATGAAGGCGAACACGTCCTGGTAGTTACTGCCGAATACGCCACCCGTGAGGTTGCCGATGTAACCGGCCCCGAGCTGCTCGATCAGGCCGAGCAGCACGCCGCCGACCATCGCGCCGCCGAGGTTGCCGATCCCGCCCAGCACCGCGGCCGTGAATGCCTTCATGCCGGGGATGAAGCCCATGTAGAAGTGCACGTTGCCGTACTCGGACGCGATCATCACGCCGGCCAGCGCGGCGAGCGCGGAGCCGATCATGAACGTCGCGGAGATCACGAAGTTCGGGTTCACGCCCATCAGGCTCGCGGTGTTCGGGCTTTCGGCGATCGCGCGCATCGCGCGGCCGAGCTTGGTCTTGTGCACGAGCAGCAGCAGGCCACCCATCACGATGAACGCCACCGCGATGATCACGATTTCAGTGACCGAGATCACGGCGCCGGGCGTCGTGTCGGTCGCCTTGATCACGTTGATCGGATCGGTCGGCAGCAATTGCGGGAACGGCAGCGGGTTGCGCGACCAGATGATCATCGCGGCGGTCTGCAGCAGGATCGACACGCCGATCGCGGTGATCAGCGGGGCGAGGCGCGGTGCGCGACGCAGCGGCCGGTATGCGACCCGTTCGATCGTGAAGCCGACGAACGCACAGACGACTGCGGCGATACCCAGGCCGATCGTCAGCGTCGCAACGTTGCCGAGTCCGGGGAAGTGGTTCTGCAGCACGGTGATGGCCGACAGGGCGACCATCGCGCCGATCATCAGCACGTCGCCATGCGCGAAGTTGATGATGCCGAGAATGCCGTACACCATCGTGTAGCCCAACGCGATGATGGCGTAGACACTGCCGAGCACCAGCCCGTTGAGAACCTGCTGGACGAAAATATCCATTTGAAGCTCCTTGGCCCGTGCTGCCGGAGGACGTTGCGCCCCGCGGGTAAGCGAGGAATCGCGCCTTCTCGGCGACACTGCGGGTACTAGTCGATACCGGTAAGGGTGGATCGTCCCGGCGCGCGCCGCCCGGCCTGTACGGCCGGACCTGCCGCCGGAGCGGATACAAAAACGGCACCGCACTGTTCCGGTGCCGTCATGAGTCCCGTCGCTAAATCGTCACGACATCGAGGACGGTGTTCGTGGCCTCCTTGAAGTCGTAGGGCAGCATGCCGAGACGGCCATCGTCCGGTTGCCCGGCATCCGTGCCTTTTTCCGTCCGGTGCGAGGCAAGCCCCGCACCCGGGCAGATCGGATTCCGTGCCGCGCCGCCTCGCAAGGCACCGCGAACGCCGTGCCCGACATTCGTCAGGACTGCGTCGGAATCCATCGTACGAACCAGACCGCGCGTCGCGACATCATTGCTCGCGGCAACGCGCTGTTTCGTCGAATCGAATTGAAAGGGGACCGGCGACATCGGCACGCTGCCCGCATTGCCGGGCACCATGGCCGGCCTGCGTCGATCGGCGCGCACGGTCGCTGTTACGCCACGACCGGCGGCTTGCGGTGTTGCAACCTGCGTGCCCGCTGCCTGGCCGTTCGCCAGGCCAAGCGCGTTGATTTCCTCGATCGCCAAACGTGCCCCGTTTTCCTTGTCCTTGCCCAATTGCGCGCTGCGGCACGCGAACGATGCCGCACGACCGGTTCCGGCGACGCGCACGCCGCAGGCCGGCGGTGCCGCGAACACCGCAGCCTCCCTGCCCGCCCCGTCGTCGCTCTTTTTGCTGCAGCCGGCAAGCATTGCAACCGGTGCGGCGACGGACACGGCGTAAGCCAACTTCACGTGCATTGAATGGTCTCCCGCGCCTTGCCAAAACCCGATTTCAAAGCCATTCAGGCCTGAAAACGGGCGCATTGTAACTCCATTTATAGGACGCCAATAATCCTGATTCGATGGGGTTTTCCTGCATTGCAACCAAATTTGAGAGACGCTTGGAAGCGTGAAGAGCAACCTAGTTGCACCATTAATCCGAATAATGGTTGCGATTGGAATTTCGACAGGCAAAAAAAAGCGCGCCGGGAGGCGCGCTTCGGTGTTCCGCAGATGCGATGCGGCAATCAGGCGGCGGGCGGCAGGTTCAACCCGCGCGGCAGCGGAAACGACACGTTTTCCTCGATGCCGTCGAGCGCGCGAACGTTGCGCACGCCGAGTTCGCGCAGCCGCGCGATCACGGCCTGGGCGAGCACTTCGGGCGCCGACGCGCCGGCCGTCACGCCGATGCGGCGCTTGCCTGCGACCCATGCCGGATCGATCTGGTCGGGCGCATCCACCATGTATGCGTCCACACCGCGCTTCTCGGCCACTTCGCGCAGACGGCTCGAATTCGAGCTGTTCGGGCTGCCGACGACGATCACGACATCGCACTGCGGCGCCATGAACTTCACCGCATCCTGGCGGTTCTGCGTCGCGTAGCAGATGTCCTGCTTCTTCGGCTCGCGGATCTTCGGATACTTGGCCTTCAGCGCCCCGATGATCTCGGCTGCGTCGTCGACCGACAGCGTCGTCTGCGTGACGAGCGCGATGCGCTCGGGATCGGCGAGTTCGAGCTTCTGCACGTCCTCGACGCTTTCGACGAGATGCATGCCGCGCTCGACCTGCCCCATCGTGCCCTCGACTTCCGGATGCCCCTTGTGCCCGATCATGACGATGTCGACGCCGTCCTGGCGCATCTTCGCCACCTCGACGTGCACCTTCGTGACGAGCGGGCAGGTTGCGTCGTAAATGCGCAACCCGCGCACGTCCGCCTCGTCGCGCACGGCCTTCGATACACCGTGCGCGCTGAAGATCACGGTATTGCCGGCCGGCACTTCCTCGAGTTCCTCGACGAAGATCGCGCCTTTCTTCTTCAGATCCTCGACCACGTATTTGTTGTGGACGATCTCGTGACGAACGTAGATCGGCGCACCGTGCATCGCGATGGCGCGCTCGACGATCTCGATCGCGCGATCGACACCCGCGCAGAAACCGCGCGGCTGGGCCAGCAGGATTTCGGCATCGGCTGCGACGGTCTGCCCGGACAGCGTATCGGTGGTGCTCATGATTACAGGATTCCGATGATTTTCACTTCGAACGTGAGCGCTTGGCCCGCGAGCGGATGATTGAAGTCGAACAGTGCCGAGGTCTCGCTGACTTCCTTCAGCACCCCCGCATAGCGGCCGCCGTCCGGCGCGTTGAACTCGATCAGTTCGCCCGGCGTGAAATCGTCGCCGACCATCCCGTTCTCGCGCAGCGTCGACAGCGTGACGCGCTGGAGCATGTCGGGATTGCGGGGACCGAACCCCTGTTCGGGCGTTAGCTGAAAAGTCGAGTGGTCGCCGACCCTGAGCCCGATCAGAATCTGCTCAAGCGACGGCGCCAGTTGCCCCGCGCCGAGCAGCAGCGTGGCCGGCTTGTCGGTGAAGGTGTTGACGATGTCGGCGCCGTCGGCCAGTGCCAGCCGGTAATGCAACGTGACGTGGGAACCGGGCTTCACTTCGGATAGATCGATGAGGCTCATGAATTACTCGTTCAGTCGGCGCCCGCTACGGCCGAAAGGCCCGGCGCAAAGCCAATATTGTAAGTCACCTGAGCGCGCAAGGCGGAAAGTGCGACGACGTCGCGCACACTGCCCGCCGCCAATGGAGTTTCAAGCATGCTGTCACCCTGCCCGGCCCTGCCTTTGCCCCTGCTGCCCGTCGAATGCCGCGACACCGCCGATCTGCCCGCCGCACCACCCGGCCGCGCGCTGCCGATCCGCCGGCGCAAGCGCCGCCCGGGCAACTGGCGGCCCGAGCGGCCGCGCGAGCGACTGCTGGAGCGCGGGCCGGCCGCGCTGACCAACGACGAACTGATCGCACTGCTGCTCGGCACGGGCAAGCCCGGGCACGATGTATTCGCGACCGCCCGCGCACTGGTCGCGCAGTTCAAGACGTTGCGCGGGCTGCTCGAGGCAACCGCCGACGATTTCGAGGCGCACCCCGGCATCGGCCCTGCGCGCTCGGCCCGGCTGGTTGCGGTCATCGAGATCGCGCGGCGCGTGCTGAAGGAGAAAGCGCACGAGAAGAAGCAGATCGATTCGCCCGGCGCGGTCGAGGATTATCTGCGGCTGAAGATCGGCGCGCGTCCGCACGAAGTGTTCGCCGCGGTCTTCCTCGACGCGCGCAACGGTCTGATCGAAACGGAGGAAATCACGCGCGGCTCACTGACGCGCATGGCCGTCTACCCGCGCGAAATCGTGCGCCGCGCGATGGTGCACAACGCCGCGGCGCTGATCGTCGCGCACAACCATCCGTCGGGCGCGGTGCAGCCGAGCGCGGAAGATCGCCGCCTGACACGCGTGCTGCACGACGCGCTCGCGCTCGTCGACGTGAAGCTGCTCGATCACGTCGTCATCGGCACCAGCGATACTTTTTCGTTCGCAAGGGCCGGTTGGCTGTAGACTGTGCGGTTGCGGCCCGCCCCACGGCGCCGCAACGGCGATGCGAAATTAGGTTTGATTTTTCTGAACTTTTTCTGCTAGAATCGCCGTCTGTCTTTTTTCCAACCAGTTCTAGCCATCGAAGGGCCTTGTCTGTAAGGGCTTCGGCGTTCTGAGTGCAGCCATGGATCACGTGGCGGTGCGATGGAACCTTCATCGGCGATCGAACCCCGAATTTAGCGTATTAGGAGTGCTCTCATGGCACGCGTATGCCAAGTAACTGGGAAAGCGCCGATGAGCGGCAACAACGTTTCCCACGCCAACAACAAGACCAAGCGTCGTTTCCTGCCGAACCTGCAAAACCGCCGGTTCTGGGTAGAGAGCGAAAACCGCTGGGTGCGCCTGCGCGTCTCGAACGCCGGCCTGCGCCTGATCGACAAGAACGGCATCGATTCCGTGCTCGCTGACCTGCGCGCACGCGGCGAAGCCTAAGCCCAAGGAGCACAATCATGGCAAAAGGCGCACGCGACAAGATCAAGCTCGAGTCGACCGCTGGTACGGGTCACTTCTACACGACCACGAAGAACAAGCGCAACATGCCGGAAAAGATGGCGATCAAGAAGTTCGATCCCGTCGTCCGCAAGCACGTTGAGTACAAAGAAACCAAGATCAAGTAATCTCCGGTTTCTGCCAGCCTGACGGCGACCGAAAAGCCCCGCACCTGCGGGGCTTTTTGTTTTGCGCGCACGCTCTGGCGCGACGCGGTATGCTCTCCTCTTTCCGCGGCCACGGCCGCCGGAATGCACAAGATCAAAAGCGTAACGATGGAGATGCAGCATGAAATTCGACGTGGCGATCGTCGGCAGCGGCCTGGCAGGGCTGTCGGTCGCACTCAATCTGGCCAGCACGCGACGTGTCGCGCTGATCGCGAAGCGGTCGATGATGGAGGGCGCGAGCGATAACGCGCAAGGCGGCATCGCGGCTGTCCTCGATTCGGCCGACAGCATCGAGAACCACGTCGACGACACGCTGGTCGCCGGCGGCGGCCTGTGCGACGAAGGCGCGACGCGCTATATCGTCGAGCACGGCCGCGAAGCGATCGAATGGCTGATCTCGCAGGGCGTGCCGTTCACGAAGGACGATGCAGCCGAACTCGGTTTCCACCTGACGCGCGAAGGCGGCCACAGTCACCGCCGCATTATCCACGCGGCCGACGCGACCGGCCATGCCGTGCTCGCGACATTGTCCGACCGCGCGCGCCAGCATCCGAACATCACCTTCTTCGAAAACCACCACGCGATCGACCTGATCACGTCGGACCGGCTCGGCCTGCCCGGCCGCCGCTGTCATGGCCTGTATGCGCTCGACGTCGACAACGACCGCACGATCACGATCGAAGCGCCGCATACGGTGCTCGCAACGGGTGGCGCCGGCAAGGTCTACCTGTACACGACAAACCCCGACACCGCGACCGGCGACGGCATCGCGATGGCATGGCGTGCGGGTTGCCGCGTGTCGAACATGGAATTCATCCAGTTCCACCCGACCTGCCTGTTCCATCCGTATGCGAAGTCGTTCCTGATTTCGGAGGCCGTGCGCGGCGAAGGCGGCCTGTTGAAGCTGCCCGACGGCACACGCTTCATGCCCGCACACGATCCGCGCGCCGAGCTTGCGCCGCGCGACATCGTCGCGCGCGCGATCGACTTCGAGATCAAGAAGCGCGGCATCGATTGCGTGTATCTCGACATCAGCCACCAGCCGGAAGCGTTCCTGCGCGAACACTTCCCGACAATCCACGCGCGCTGCCTCGAATTCGGCATCGACATCGCAAAAGAGCCGATTCCCGTCGTGCCGGCCGCGCACTACACGTGCGGCGGCGTCGTCACCGACCTCGCCGGGCGCACCGATCTCACCGGCCTGTATGCGGTCGGCGAAACGTCGTACACGGGGCTCCACGGCGCGAACCGGCTCGCGAGCAACTCACTGCTCGAATGTCTCGTGATCGGCCGCGCGGCGGCCGAGGCGATCGAGGCGGCCGGCTTCGACGCCGAAACGCCGGCCACGCTGCCCGCGTGGGACGAAAGCCGCGTATCGGATGCGGACGAGGAAGTCGTCGTGGCACACAACTGGGACGAGCTGCGCCGCCTGATGTGGAACTACGTCGGCATCGTGCGCACCGACAAGCGCCTCGAACGCGCGAAGCACCGGTTGTCGCTGCTGCGCGACGAGATCCAGGAGTACTACGCGAACTTCCGCGTGACGCGCGACCTGCTCGAACTGCGCAACCTCGTCGACGTGGCGACCTTGATCGTGAAGAGCGCGCACTCGCGCCGCGAAAGCCGCGGGCTGCACTACAGCCGCGACTGGCCGAACACGCTGCCGAAGGCACTGCCGAGCGTGCTTACGCCGCGCGTGCGTCGCTGAGCGGCCCTCCCCGGCTGCAGCCGGAGCGCTGTCAAGTCCTGGAATAGGTTGACAGTATCCAGACGCTAGAACGCCCGATGCACCGCATCGGGCGTTTTGTATTTCAGGGCGGCATGTGGCCGCTCGTGGTTGTAGATGCGTACCGACTGTTCGACCATCTTGGCAGCCTGTTCAAGGTCAGCGGGACGCTGCAGCAGGAACTCCCCCTTGAGGATGCCGTTGACCCGCTCAGCCAGCGCGTTCTGATAGCAGTCGTAGCCGTCGGTCA